>JAQVLL010000024.1 GCA_028704195.1 Smithellaceae bacterium | reverse complement strand
CCCCGGAACTTCCCGGGTAGGACGTACAAGACACACCGCCGCTGCAAGTGTCAGGAAGACATGACAGCGTGCCCGGACTACCAACCGACGAGGTGAAACTCAATGGATGAGCAATTTGCGATAAATGGGCTTGCATGGTATGGCATTGCATCGAACTTCGACGGTGACACGTTCGACGTTGAATTTGTCTTACCGTTCCACGCAAAGACCCGTGCAACGCTCATGCGACCGGTCCCCCCGGACGACGCATATCGTATCGTTCTCCCGGCACCCTCCACGGCGGCGCAGATGATTTCCGATATATATGCCATCCACAGGCGCGAATGGTGGCTCATCCCATTTCCACAATCGCGAGATCGATTGAAGCAAGCGTGTGGATGTATATCACGCATCGATTGATTGAACGGAGCAGTAAACAATGGCAGCAAAAGCAAAATCAGATAGAGGGAAGATGGTTATCGGTCTTTCACAGGTCATGCGAAGCCGGAAGACTGGCCCCACTCACCCCCCACGATGGAGTTACCCCATGCTCATCGACGTTACTCGTCCAGAGCCACGGGTATACCGAGTCACGTACATTGACGAGGCAACTGTAGTGCAGACAGAACACCTTTCGACTAACCAGATGTGTATGGACGAGATAAAGGCGTTGCGAGAATTCGCGGTGAATGGTAGGGCTCCCGATGCGCCCCCGATTCCGGCCGCTCCGGAAGAACCGGAAGAACCAGAAGAACCGGTAGAAGAACCGAAGCCCAAGGTCAACGGCACGCTGCGAATCACCGGCATGGAAGCGTTAGAACGCAACTTCAAAGCATCCGAGCCACCAATCTCCGAATCCATCCGGGGCACGGCAATGGCTGTCCCCGACGTAAAATATCGCACGGTCAAAGTCGTAAAGACCTACACCGTGACTCGTGAAGATACGTATCTCGTCAAATTCACGGATAAAACCCTGGCAGAGTTCCGGGAAATTGAACAAGAGAGCAAAGAAGGCCGGATTGTGTTCAACTACCTTCTCCGGCGGCAGACCGACCGGCTCGACCCCATAGGTGACCGGATCGTATCATCAACAGACCCTGTATTCAAAATATGTGAGGAAAAACCATGACAGGAAACAACCGAGTAGACCAGAAATTCTACGCTCCCGTGGCACAGCCCGGGGCGTTTGGTGCATGGCGGGTAGTGATCTTCAACCCGGGCGAGGGCGGTGGGGAGCGGATCGAGAGATTTATCGTGGCAGCGAGTCTTGTCCCCATTGTCGAACACTATGGCACGTCCATGATGGAAGCGGAGTATCTAGGCGAAGGCGAATGCTTGATGGACGTCTCGGGGTTCAAGCGCGAGACAGAAGCAACCGAGGAGGCGTGACACCGTGAGTGAGATGAGCGTAAAGACACAGGTTGGGGATTCGAGGTTTTGCCAGAGGAAATCCCCCGACTTCACCATCTACTGTGCTATCCGTGAGACGTGGGGCGCGAACTGCTACGAAGAGGTAATGGTCCCGGTAGACGAGATCCCCGATCTCGTTACAAAGCTGCTCGCGGCATATCAAACCGCGTCTAAAGACACACTCAACATCCCGTGCAACGTTGTCATCCCATTGCTCGGTGCAAACATTCGGTTTGCAGAATGGGCACAGAGCGAGATCCGGAAGTCTGCGAGGTGGGGCGACAAGGCGGATGCAGTCCTGACAGTCGAAACCGCCGACCCGGGCATACTCAAGATAACATCCCGCGAGATGTGCACCCATTTCATTGTGGCATTGCGCAGTCTCTCGGTGCGGAGGGATCTGCTGGTGAATTCGTATGATCTTCGCAGGCTTGCAGAAAAGGTTGAGGTGGCGGCACGCGACGCCGGGGTGTTCTGATGGCTTCGGAAGTCATGACCCGGGATCACCCGGACTGGAACAAGTTTGTCGAACTGCTCAAGACAGAACTGACCAAGGATGAGCCACGGTATAAAGATATGCCTAGCATGTGGCCCACGTTCTGCGATGGGAAGTGGACGGGGGCACTAACCGTTCTCATGCGTCATTTCCCGAAGGTCAGCGTCCCGAAGACCATCCGTTATTTCCGGGCGACTGGCGGATTCTGCGACTGCGAAGTGTTGACAAACTGTGCCATGACGCCGGATGAGCGGTGGCAAGCCTTCAACGAGGGGACTCGTGCCTAGAACATTCTCGAATTGCGGGAGACCGTTGCGTCGTGGTCAGAAGGACAAGCCAGAAGCCCGTTACCCGTAACCACGCGGGGCGTGGGGTGCAATCCCCCACAACGGCCTGCCCGATGGCACCAATGCCGGACGGCAAACTTGACAGAAATCACGGAGGTTGTGTGTGGAAGAAGAAACGCGAAAGGCCCGGGATATCGTTATAACTCGGCAAACGCCACATCGGAAGGCTCGCGACGCTCATCAGGGGCATCCCCCATTTGAGATAATCGAGCGCACAGACCGGTTGCTCACTCGACGTGGTGAGGGGTACCACGATTTAATCGACCTGCATGATCTGGGGCTTGCTATGAGCATCGAGCGAATCCAGATCGCCTTCAATTACGCACGGGAAAACGACATCCCGATAGTGTGCAACAACGAGATGGTCGCATTTCTCGTGAAGAATGGATTTGTTGACGCGGTTGGCGTTTCCTTTACCGATGCGACGGTAAAGGCGGTGGCACAATGACCCCGCAAAATCCAGACTACACGGTGCCTGCAACCCGGACTATCGGGTATGGCGGGGTTATCTGCCCCACGTTCGACCCGGACGTGTCGCGGATATACCTGTCGCCACAGGTGATCAACGCGATCCGACACGGATCGCAGTCGGTGATTCTCACCGCAAGACTGAACGATGAAAGTGACAAGGGATCGGTCTGTATCACGGCCCATGCCCGAATCAAGGAGTGAATCAACCATGGACGAACCAGACGGAAACATAACCAAGCTCATCGAATCGTTGAAGCATGCCGGATCTGCGATAATCTGTTACCCCCTCAAAGTGGATGCAGATAAAGCCGCAGACGTAACGTTTGCTGCACTCAAATTGTGCGAGGAGATGCATGCATGTATTGGTGCGGCGCCGACGTTGCTGCCCGCAGATGCAGCAGAGATGATCGCTGCACACGGCAAGACCGCCAGCGATAAGAACCCACCCCTCCTGGCACACGAATGGATTGTAACGTTCTCTCGCATCGATGGACACACACCACACGCCTGTGGAAACGGAGGTTGCACCTGCCACCACGAGTTCATCGCACCGCCTGTGCCAACCTGGGCACAGGCGAGGTCGAGAGCAAGTAATCGCGCCCGGGAAGTAGAGGTTCTGGACAAGACAGAACCTTGTGCAGCCGATATCTACATCGCGGGGTTCAAGGATGCGATGGAAGCGTACCGGTCGTATAATAAGCCATGCGACTCGGACGACCCGCTCGATTCCGAAGACGAATGACGTGAGGCACCGAAACGTTAAAAGGACGCGGCACCAATGGTGTATTCAGGAAAGAGTCGTTCGTGTGGTTCTGATGGAGCAACAGACCTTTGTCCCTGGAAATCCCGTGGTGTTCCGCGAACACCCTGCCGGAACGTGGAGAGAAGCAGTGTTCGTTGAACAGGTGGGGTCATCATGCACACTTGTCCGCGAGGCGGTCCCCGACCATCCGGGATCGTCACATACCCTCATTCTCTCTTCGGACATATTCAGGATTGCACATCCAGGAGAGACACTGTGCGAGATCCATACGACTACACACAGGAAGAGTTAGCCTACGCAAAGGCGTGTTTCGAGCAGGAGATCCGGGGGGAGAACCCGCTCGACATACTGCCAAAGTTTATTTGCCCGTCGATCATCGGGAACGACGACGCAAAACGTGCGTTGACCTGCATGCTCGCAAGTCAATTCGATACCCCACACAAGCGGCAGCGGACCCACCTGCTCTTCTACGGCATTGCAGGGACGGCGAAGACCGGACTTATCGACTGGCTGGTTGACTCGTGGGATTCGCTCTATATCTCGATGGACGCGAGCAGCGCGACATTGAAGGGGGACTCGCGCCGAAGCAACGGCGGTGTGCAGTTGCTCAACGCATACGACCAGGGGATCGTCTGTATGGACGATTTTGAGATGTTCCCGAAGAAAGATATCCTTCGGGACGTGATGGAAAAGGGAATGTATACCCTGGCAAAGGGAGGTAAGTATAAGAGCGTCCCTGCCCGGGTTCGAGTCGTTGCGGCGTGCAATGACGTGTCGGGACTGAGCGAAGCGATCAAGAGTCGGTTCGATATCGCCTGCTATTTCGATGTGCCGGATATCGACGAATCCGTTGAGATTGCAAAATCTATGGCGTCTGGACGTGTCGATGCCACATCTCTTGACGAGATTGTGTGGATCTACATGGCACTGGCAAACCAGCACGTTCCTGGTTTCGCCGACCCGGAAACCATTGCTCCGGTGTTTGAGCGACACTTCAAGCGTGAAGGGGAAGGAAAAACCGGACGGTGGATATCGTCGGTATACCGGATTGCATCGTCAATCGCACGCCTTCGGTTCGGGGATGTGACCGCCGAAGAGGCCCGGTGGGCAATCGAGATGAAGGCCAAATCTGACGAGGCGTTAGAATGCATGGGAGGATGACGGCAGTGGGTTTTTATATCCCGCTCACCATCTCTTCTTTAGGTCGTGAGTAATAAATGGCGGGTTTGAAGAGTCAGGCTGACGTTGATGAGTATCTGGCGTATCCGGATCTTTGGGTGCCCATCACCGAGACGTTGCTGAAGAAGGGCATGCTCGTATGGGACGGGGTGTCGAAGACCATCTATCAGGTCACGGAACGCAAGACCCATCCGGACATGGGGCCATCCTACATCCTGCGGAACATCAACACCGGGGAGAACGTGTTCAAATCAATGCCCAATGTGCATGAAAAGTATCGGAAATACCAGGCGGGCAAGGATCTCCAACTCGTCAAAGCGGCGTCCGTTGCCCCGTCGTACCGGATCAACCTGATCGCACAAGGTTCCGTTTTTCCGATGAACTTGCCGACATTCGCCGATGTTGCAGCCGCAAAAGAGGAAGCAAACGCACAGCGTGAGATGTCCGGGCAGGTATACGTTGTCATAAACACAGCGACGGGGGAGACCGTCCATCGTGCAGACGCGCCCCTGGGCACAACTGCCCGGACCCGGCCCATTGGAGAGACCATTACAGAGCTCAAGAACCGGGCGACGGTAAAACTCACGGCAGACATGCTGTTCCCCGGGGTAATTGTGAAGCATCCCCGGCAGGACGTGTTCTACGAGTTTGTCAAGCGCATGGACGATGGTCGGCTCGTATTCCGGGACATCCAGACCGGGAACGAAGAGATGCCGATGCCGCGTGCCATTGCAACGACGCATTACCTCGCGGTAGTCCCATACCCGTCCGATTTCGCCGACCTGATCCCGAGGTATCCCCGGGATGCATACGCAGCAATTGTCAAGACGTACGGCGAGCAGTATGGCGGTGCCACGTCACCGCCCACAACAAGCGAACCCACGCCGACTGTTCCCATCATCCCGACCAGAGTCGATGCGAGTAAAGACTCGCCGCGTGCCGTCGGCGCCGCCGCCGCAGAACGTGCCGCATCTTCCGGGAAAGGCACGCCGCCTGTTGGGAACGAGCGGTATGCCGTTGAATGGTTCCAGCGGAACTGGAACAGCCCCAAATACTACGAGAAGCGGTATAAGTCCGAGTATCACGCGACCGAGCGGGCGGATAGGCTCATGAAGGAACCCGGGGTTGCGTGGACGTCTGTTGTCGATACCACTACGAACAAGCGTGTGGTTGTGTTCCCTGACGGGTTCGATCCCGATGCAGCCCGGGCACCACAACAGGACAGTGAGTATGTGGTCCGCCTCCTGCACACCGATGGGACGACCGCGGACTTTAAGACGACGTATCGGGGGAAAGATGCCGCAGAGAAGCGGGCGAGGAAACTCATCGCGGCGGCAGGTGTGAATATCCGGCGTGCCGAAGTTATCGAGATGCCTGCCGGTCGGCTGGTTCACGTCCTGGAGAACGCGGACGTTGATGTCAGCACCGTGGGTGGCATCCCCCTGGAGAAGGTTGGGGATGTCGTCAAAGTCTCAACGACCGTTACTGCGGCTGCCGATGGCACCATCAAGCCCACGCTCCCACAGCCCCCGCTGGCACCGGTGGACCCGACCGAACGCTTCGCTGGCGTCAAGGCTATCATTGCCACAAAACCGCCCCGGGAGACGGTGCGAGAAGACCTTGCCTATACCACCGCCCGAAAACTCGTATCTCTGACCTGTGTGTCGGTGATCTCCCGATACGATGTGAGTATCAAAGATGCTGCGATCATCTGTCAGGAGAATGCATCCCAACTCGACCTGCTCGCAAACCAGCTCGCCCGGAACGAGATCGATATCTATGCCGTGATAAAGGCCATCGAGGAAACCATCGTCGCGAGTTATGAACTGACCGACCTCCGGACTGTGGTAACACAGTTGCCGGTGATTGAGGGTGTCGGCGGTGCTGCGGCAGAAGACATTGGCCCCGCAATCGCCCAGGCGGTCAAGGCAGAATTGGCAAACACGACCACACAGCGTGCTTTGCTCATTGGTCACAAGACCGGCACAATTCAGCGGGGCGAGTTCGAGGAAGCCGTGTATATGGCAATGACCGGGAAGCTCAAACGGCCCCGCTCCCGTGCCGACGTCACCCTGATGTTCCTCTCGATGGGGACAGCCACGCCCGAGCGGGTGTGGGATGATTACGAGATCATCGTCATACAGCATCCGAAGGAAGGGATGATTGCAGAGTTCAACCTGATCACGACTACCCAGGGGAACGTGCTCAAGCCGTCCCAGGGCAAGACATATCCCGGGAAAGGGTTCCTCCAACTGGTTGATCGGATGCGGAAGCGGTATGGTGCCGACATCATTGTTGACACGGATCGCGACCGAGTTGATGACGATCAGTTGCTGTGAAAAACGCTTCTTTTTTAACAAGGTGCCCCGCCACAAAGGGCGAGGCAGACCGGTCCCCAAAGCGAGAGAGAGAGAGAGAGAGAGAGAGAATGAAGAAAGTGGTGATTATCTCACCCTAGTGGGTGAGACCCTGGCCTTACAGGCCCCACTTCGCCTTGATCGACGGCTTGACGCCCTTGGAGTTCTTATCGACACAGGCGATGAACTGCTTCTGGAATTTCTTGCTGTACCGGCCACCCTCTGCGGGGGTCACACCAGACGCCTCCATGCACTTGCCGACTTTGATATTGAACTCGCTCTTGCGCTTCTTGAACCGAAGGCCACCCGCACCGATGGTAATCTCCAGTCCGCCCATCTTTTTGGTCGAGACCATGTTCGTTTCCTCACACCCCTGTTGGCGAGAGGAGTATTTATAGGTTATTCAAAAAAGTTTTGATCCGAGCACGGTCAGGTCATATTTCGTCCAACGGTGCAAAGAAACACGTTCACCATGAATCGGATGGTTTCTTTCATGGCATTGATCGGATCGTGGTCGTCTGAGAGATCAATGGACGTGCTCACGGTGCGAGCGAGGGGGAGAAGTGCCTGTGCCATACCCTCCATGAACGTAGTATCGTAAAACGGCTCCTGAAGGGCGTAATATCTTCCGGTTTCGATATCGGAAACCTCAATCACCACACCGGTTGCTGCAAGCGTCCGGAGATGGTAATCGACTAACTGTGGCGCGAATTTCGTTGAAGCGGCAATGTCTGCCTGTCGAACGGGATTCCCTGCCCGGATCATTGCCATCACGATTCGGAGCCGGGGATCGTCCACGTCAGTCAAGGCGACTTTGCGGGGCATATCAATCGTCACGCAGGTGCTGCAAGTCCTCCGACAGTTGCCGGACCAGTTCGCGTCGCTGTGCAATCCATTCCCGATCCACGTAGCTCGGGTTCACGGTTGCGAGATAGTAATTGATCTCGCCCCGAATCTCACGGATCTTGATGTCGAGTTGGGCCATGCAGACAATCCTGCCTGTCGGGGAGATGGGAATGGTGGTCGGGGACACGCTATCACCATCACGCCGTGGGAATGGTTCGGCTCTTCTCTTCGTTCGCCAGATCACAGGCGATCGCCCAGACCGCCTCGCCCATCGACTCGCCTTCCGGGGTCAGGTCACATTCCGTGATCTTTCCCGTGGCCTTGTTGTGGTAGGCGACGAATGGGACCGCGTTGATGTGCCCGAAGAGGTCGTCAATCATCCGCCCTTCGTCGGACCCAATGTCAACATACCGTGCGGATTTCTCTTCCAGCTCCTCCTCGAACAGTATCTTCACCGCACCACAGTTCGGGCACTCCTCGGCCCCGACGATGATAATCTCGCCGTTCGTTTCTGCCTGATCTGCTTCCAATTCCATCTCATCGATCAGTTCGGGCGACGGTTCGGGCGCCAGTCCCGTCATCAGATCATCACCCCAAACTCCTCACACATGAGGCGTGCATCTGCCCATGCCGACTGGATGGCTGCTTTCGGGGGCATCGCGTCTTCCTTCACCTTCTCCCAGGCGAGCGCGAGCACGAAGATCCGGACCTCGGCCATCTCCGTGCATCTTCCGTCAGCAAGCCCATCGTCCAGCACGTCCCGGTACCGGTCCTCGATAGGGAACAACCGTCCGAGATCGTTCTCCGTGAACCCGAAGAACGATATTGCAACCTCGCGGAACGCCGGTTCGCTCCCCTGGCACATGGTGTTCATCGCCTCGTCCATTGCGATGGAACAATAGACTCCATCGTCAATCTCCACTGATTCGCCGTTTCTATTGATTTGCATACTGTTTCACCATCTGTTTCTGCTCGTCCGTCAAGTCCGACCACGCTGCGTCTTCTGGTAGGTCGCCCCGCTCTTTCATGTCCTGCATAGCGTTCCACATGGCTGTGGACTGCCGAATGAACTCGGTCTTCTTCTGCACATCCTCTTCCAGTTCGGTCAGGGTCGCCCGACACAGACTACAGCGGGTGTGCTCTTTTGCCGTCTTCAGCGATGTGATCGCCTGCCGGATCTCATCGGTCATCACGGCCATGTCGCCCTTCCCCGCCGCGTTGTACTGCTTCTTCACAGGCTGCGGGGGTAGGCGGGCAGCCGGTCGAGGTGCCGCGGTATGGTGCAGAATAGCATCTGCATCCGCAACCGTAGGTGGCAGTTCGCTGCTCTCGACCGCCTTGTAATATTCGTTGAAGAGATCCCGGGACGACTTCGGGGGCAGCACTACGTCCACGAGTCGTGACCCGATGACCCCTACAGCGGTTCCGATCATCGCGGGCATGGCCTGAACAAATGCATCTTGAAGCGTCCCCATCGTTACTCACCGCGTAAATACGTCAAATTCATCAAGGATCTCCCGGACCTGTGTCTCTAACCACTCTTTACCGCCCTCGGTATTTAACAGTAACGAGTGGTAGACAGGATGATCGACGGCGAGCCAGTCCATGACTAGCCCATTGATGCCTCCGGGATACGTCTTTTCGACTTTCGAGAACTGCCGACCCGCCATGGAGAGAGCGAATGGCGGGATGAACCCGGAATAATACCGGATCTGCCCCGACGCATTCTGCATGAGCGATGCATTCGCCCGGATCGATTCGACCAACTGGCCGGGGGTCGTGCCCTGGAGAGACGAGTTCATCACCTTGCGGACGATATCCACAGCGAACCCATGATATTTCTCGCCCACGTCGTTGACCCCCATTAGAATTCCACGTCCTCGTCAACCGGCGGTGAGGCAGTGCCGTCCGGCGCGCCACCCGGAACTTCGGGCGGTGGGGTCCGGTTGATCCCGAACTTCTTCTTGCACTTCGGGCACGTCGCACTGGTGGCATCGCTCGGCACGTAGATAGGCGCCCCACAGTCAAGGCACGCAAGCGTGTTCACCCCGGGTGGGGCAGCAGGCGGACTCTGAGGAGGTGCTGTGGGAGCATCATACTCCTCCGCCTCCTCTTCCACATCCTGAACAGGGCGGGGGCGGAGGCTCCCACCGAGCGCCTCGGGCCGGTTACCGGGCGCTCCGGACGCTCCAGAAGCATTCGGTAGTCCCGGCACGCTCTGCTGGATCACACCGGCAATGGTTTCGCCGATGGTTCCAGCGGCGGTGTTCACGATATCCTTCAACGACTCACGCTTCTCGCGTTCGTCCTGGAACCGGCTCCGCGTTTCCTCCATCTGGTTGGCAAGTTCCTGATATCGGAGGAATAGGTTCATGCCTTCAATCGATTGGGAACCCGAACCAAGTCCGTTCTGATTTTTTTTTAATTCCTCCAGAGCTCCCAGGATCACCCCGGTCCCATCGTTGTTCGACCGGTCGAGCGTGTTGTGGAGCAGGGTCTTCAGGATCTCTCCCTGTTGCTCGGCAAGCGGGTCGCGCTGACGCCCGGCGTTGTTGTTTGCGGCCAACTGGCCTTTCATGATCTCAAGCATGAACTGCCGATTCTGCCGCAGTTCTTCAGCGAGTGCATTCTCCCGGGGGTTGCCACTTGCTTCGGTGAGGATCTTCTTGAGTTCCGCCATCTCGTTGCTGATGAGTGCCCGAACCTCTTCGCGGCTCACGCCACCGTTCTGTGCCTGCTGTGCCTGGGCGGTCTGGTTGCCCTGGGTCATCTGCATCATCTGGAAGAGCATCATCGGGTTCTGTGCCACCGCCTGCATGAGTTGTGGGTTTGAGACGAGCATCTGAAACAGTTGCGGGTTCTGCATGGCGAGAGGGAGGAGCGTCGCTATGTCGATTTGGGGCTCCTTATTTCCGGCCCTACCATTTTCACCCTGTCCCGGAGATCCCCCGCCAGAAGGGCGTGACGTGGGCGTGAGGAATGGATTCTGGGCCATGTTAGGACTCGGGGCGACTCCGGCACTCTGCTGCATGAAGGGAAACTGGCCCCGCGAATAGTCCGGAGAGGTCGGTCGGTCGGGTTCCGGCATCGGGACGCCGAGGAGCGTGTAGAGCTGTCGTTCCTGCTCAACTTCCTGCTGCTGGAGCGAGAGGTCGAACTCATACGACCGGACCACAGCGAGTGCGGGCGCGTTGGCAACGCCAAGGTAGGTCAGGGCGCTGTAGAGTTCGTGCGGGGAGAGTCCTTCCGGCTTGAGGCCGATGAACTTGCGTATCCGATCCTTCGTCGCATCCGGGAGGTTTGTTGCCTCTATCGTCTCACGGAGGATGGTGTTCCGATCCTTGGCAGATCCCACGGTGCCCATCACATCAATCGGGGCGTGACGACGCGGGGTTATCGCCGGTGTAGGCGGCATCGTGGGGCGGGGCGGTGGTGCGTTTATGGGACGGTGGGCGAATGGCACCGAGGCGTCGGTCCACGGTGTTCCTGTCGCCGGGCTGTAGGGGTCGCCACTCGTCATATCGCTATCTTCCTCCTCCTCCTCGATCTCATCCGGCTCGTCCGGTTCCTCGTCTATCACGGTTGTCTTCACGGATTCCACCTTTGTCTTCGGCTTGCTCTTCACCTTCGGCACGACTCCCTTTTCACGGAGTTCCGCAGCCATCTTCTTCTTCAGTTCCCGGGCTTCGTTGTTGTCTTTCAGGCCCATAACCTCAATCACCTTCGCGTGCGTTATCGCCGCCGGTGCATTACACTCCGGGCACGTCGCTTTGAACGATGTTCCGGACGCGACGACCCCGACCATATCCGGGGTCACCTCGAACGTGTGACCGTTCATACAGGTTAATTCAACTGTCATCCTCTACTGTCCCCCATCATCCAGGTTTGCCGGATCGTTCCGGTTGTTGCCGTTCTGGAGGCTATCGAGCGACCGCACCGCCCCGAAGATGAAACTGCCAAGGCTCGCACATCCTTTGGCAACTTTCTGGAGCCCTTCCTCCTCACTGATGTTCGGGTTGGTGAACCCGTCGATAATCGAGTTAGCAGCACACCCCACGACAACACCGGTTGCAGCGCTCGACCGGGAGAGCCGTGCAAAATCGTCAATCTGGTCAAGGAAATTCTCTCCCCTCTGGGGAATGAGACTCATTCCCGTCTCCTGTTGCCCGGATGGTCGGGCGGCGGGCGTCACTGCCTGCGGTTGTCCGCGGTTGGCTCCCATAGTCATCAGCCCTTTTTCCTTCAACTGTCCGAGATACGTCCGAACCCGTTTCACGGTTCGACCGACCG
>JAQVLL010000375.1 GCA_028704195.1 Smithellaceae bacterium | reverse complement strand
AGAGAGGACGTGATTTTTTTAATCTGGCCCGGGGTTGCGATAAACCCATCGTTATACAAAAATCAAACCGTTCCCCCCTCAGTGCGAAAATCGCCCAGTCTCATACAACGGCGCTTTCCAGCGACGACAGCGTTGTTGACGGCGCCTTCAGGCAGGCGGCAATTATTCGCGTTGATGACGAGCTGGAATTTGTCAACGCCATCAAAGTCGTCCGCATGCCTTTAATGAAGGGATATCGTGTGGCGGTGCTGTCACGCTCGGGCGGCCACGCGGTGCTGACTGCCGACGCCTGCGCGAAATATGGTTTTGAAATGGTCCCTTTCCCGCCGTCCTTTATTGAAAAACTCAAAACCATCTACAAGACGCGCGTCATCGCCCATCAGAACCCCCTGGATCTGGGTGAGATCTTTGACTACACCATTTTCACCGATATTCTGGAAGAAGCTCTCAAGCTGGAAAACTACGACGGCGTGTTATTCAATCACCTGTATTCTTCGGATTTCGAAGGAGAGATGTCCCGCACTTTCCTGGCCGGGGTGGAAAAGCTGGTTGCAAAATATGCCAAACCGGTTTGCCTGACCATGATTTCCGACCGTGAAGAACTTCTGAAGATACAGCAAAGTCAACCCTTTCCCATTTTCACATCCCCGCTGGAAGCGGCCACGGCGCTCCATGTATCACGAACCTATTACGAACTGAAAACACTTCGTGACAGCCGGGGCAAACTGCCGGACTATTGTCCGGATCTGAAAATGGTAGAAATGATCCGGTCCCGCTGCATTCGCGAACGTCGCATCGCACTGACGGATGAAGCTCTGACGATTTGCGCCGCAGCCGGTCTGCAGCCGGTGAACGACATGTTGATCAACAACGAAACGGTTCCGGGGAAAATCCCCCTGCGTTATCCACTCGCCGTGAAACTTGTCTCGCGGGATGCGTCCCATAAATCCGACGTGGGGGGTGTGGCAGTAAACATCCGCAACAAAAAGCAGCTGTCCGAAACCCTCGCATCGATGAAAGATAAAATTCAGAAGCTGGCCCGTCCGCCGGTAATCGACGGATACCTGCTTCAGGAGATGGCCCCCGAGGGGATTGAATGCTTTGTCGGGGGACGTCGTGATCCGGCTTTCGGATCTGTCATTGTGGCAGGTCTGGGGGGAATCTTTATCGAAATATTCAAGGATACTTCCATCCGTCTTGCACCGGTGACACCCAATGAGGCGGCCACCATGATGAAAGAACTGAAAGCCTATCCACTGCTTCAGGGCGCCAGAAACAAAAAACCCGCTGATTGTCAGGCGCTGATTGATATCATTTGCCGGACATCCGCGCTGCTTGCCGCCTGTCCTGAAATTGCAGAAATTGACCTGAATCCTGTTATTGTTCACCCGGAGGGTCAGGGTGCGAGTATTGTTGATGCGCGAATTTTTTTTGAGGAACCGCCAGTTACCTGACATCATTCTCTGTGCCGGATAACCGTATGGAATCGGAAGCATAAAGCCGTCTTGCCATACCGGAATCATTGGCTGCAACGGCTTTATGCTTCCCGTGCTCACCCCCCACTGGTGACACCATACGGTTTTTTGCAAATATCAATTCATCATAGCCGGGTTGGCAGAATTGCCCCTGTGCGGGATACCCCCACAATATCCACGCGAAACCGGCAGATACAGTACAAAGGAAATACCGCAGCCGATTTTACTGTATACATCAATAAATCCATTGTGATCCCTGATCACTTCACGGACAATGGACAACTCGAGACCCGTAACACTTTTTTTCATGAATTTTTTTGCATAAAAAGGCTCAAAAACACGCCCAACCTCTTCATCATCAAGTCCGCCGCCTGTGCTGCTGATTGATAAGATCACATATTCACCTTCACGCAAGTTATCCTCCTCCCGAACCGGACAGCCAAGATAGACTGTTCTTGTAGCAACCGAAATCACACCGTCGGGTTTTGTCTGCTGAAATGACATGGACAAAAGGTCCAGAATCGATTTATCCAGTTGAGACGATGAAGCATTCACGTTTTGCAGGGAAGGCTCAAAATCTATCTTCACCGTAACGCCCGGATACCGTTCGGATAATTTTTGCAATGCATTTTTTTTCAGACAGGCCAGTACTCTTTCATTTAAATTGATGGACTGGCGATTCTCTTCGTCCTTACGGAAAACGGCCAGAAGATCCTGGATAAAGGTAACCGCCCGCTCCCCGGACTCAATGATATTGCCGACATGGCTATGAAATGCATTGCCGCCCAGACCGTCACATGAACGCAGAATCTCTCCGTGAGCGAGGATGCCGCCCATGAGATGATTCAGTTCACGCGCAACACCGTTGGTAATATTCATCAAACGGGACATTTTTTCTGCTTTGTTCAGGGCTTCTTCATATCTTTTCCGGCTGGTTTCCTGTTTCTTAAAACCGCTGATATCCCGCAGAATACCCTGATATCCGATTACCTTTCCGCTCCGATCGCGTATCGGACTGGAACTGATGCCGACCCAGCAATACGCGCCGTCTTTCCTTTTCATCTGAAGCTCATAAAAGGCAAGCGCCGTTTGAACCCCCCGCGCCTCATCATTCAGTCGTGACCTGTTGCCTTTATGCAGTTTCTCTATACTCTCCGGAGACAGAAATTCCATAAGAGACCGTCCGATAAAATCTTCACTTTTAAATCCGCCGGTAACGGTTTCGCACGCCGCATTGGTAAAAGTAATTTTAAAATCCGTGTCCACCTGCCAGAAGGCTTCAAAAGCGTGATCAACGATATATTGGATATTTTTTGATTCTTTCCGATCTCCTGCAACTTTGATATTCTTTTCGGAAAGCATGTCTACGGCGAAAGACTTCTGTTTTACGTGATTGATCCGTTTTTCTGTTTCATTAACCATAATGATCCTTACCCTCTCAGAATTTTGCAATAATCCAAAAATGATACGTTCCTTATCGGAACAATTCAGCAATTACAGAGACTACGCCACAAAATGGCAACAGCATCCGGAATGGAAAAA
>JAQVLL010000023.1 GCA_028704195.1 Smithellaceae bacterium | reverse complement strand
ATGCTTTTGCACAGCGTTTCAACGCGCTGGGTGGGGATCTGATCCTGAATTCGGCTGTGCGGAAAATCAACTCGTTCTCCCGTAAAGTTACGGGGATCAGCCGCGAAGATGGTGAGGAACTTTTTGCCGACGCGGTTGTGGCGGCCATCCATCCCAAAACCATGCTCGGTCTGCTCGATCAGGGCGCACTGCGGAATTCTATGCGGGAGCGGATTTTAACGCTTGAGGAAACAAAAGGAGTGATTGCCGTGCAGGCAGGCGTTGACGCCGCAGCGCACGGTGAACTGGATTACAATATTTACCGGCTTCACCATGATAAGCGCGGGGGGATCACGGACGGCATTTTTTGCCAGATACGAAACGGCAATGATTCAGGAACCAATTTACTTTCCATCATTTCCCGGTCGCTTTATCATGACTGGAGCCGTTGGGAAAACACAGTGTCGGGCAAGCGCGGCGCGGACTATGAAGAAAAAAAACTGGACATCGCCCGGAATTTATTAAAGAAATCCGAAGAGGTATTCGGCCCTCTGGAAAATGCGGAGATTTTGGATGTCTTTACACCTCTGACGCTGCGCGATTATGTGAATTGTCCCGAGGGTTCCTGTTACGGGGTGTTGCGTTCAGCGCGTCAACTGCTGAAAGTTGCTTCTATGAACAATCTGTCCATTGAGGGACTCTGTCTGGCCGGACAGAATGCCGTCGCACCGGGAGTGATGGGCAGTATTATGGGATCTTTCAATGCCGTGAGGCAGATAATCGGCACCCGGCGTTTTAACGGGGAACTGTCCCGTTTACTCTAATGCTGGACGGCAACGCTTATTTGTGCTAATTTTCGCGGCACTTTTGTTTGGAAAAAGATCCGGAGCGGCGGTCAGATATTTTACGGAAACATATAATATGATTCATCAGCGTCATTAAAGGAGTTACCCGAAGTTCATGACACGTCAGGATATTGAAAATGAAGTCCGCGACATTTTTCTGAGGGAGTTTGAGGTTGAAAATCCCGAGCTGGATGTCAACTTGCGTGAAGCCTATGGTTTTGACAGTATTGATGCGATTGACCTGCTTTTGGAAATCGAGAAATTCCTGGGGTCTGAGCTGACGCGGGATGAGAAAAAGCAGGCGATGGACATCCGCACGATGCGCCAGATAATTGATTATATTGAAATGCTGGCGGAAAAACGCCACGCTGCACAGGGATAGGACAAATGACGGATCGTAGAGTCGTTATAACAGCCTGTTCGGCAATATCACCCATCGGTCATGGCAGGGATAAAATCGTCGAAAGTCTTCAGAAGGGGGTTTCCGGCGTTAAAACGCTGCGTGAAGATGAACTGATCGGCCGCTTTATTCATTCGCGGGTTTACGGCACGGTGAGTGATCCGATTGAGTATGACTTCAAAAGGCAGCACCGCAAGACCATGGGGCCGGTGGCTTATTATGCCTGTCAGGTTGCCGAGGAAGTGCTGGAGCAGTCGGGGCTTCCCAACGAGTTTGTAACGGGGGGGCGACTGGGCATCGCGTTTGGCTCTATTCACGGTTCGCCCACGGTTCAGCGCGATATCTACAAAATATTTCTGGGAGCAAAAGATAAGGAAACCTATCAAAAGATCGGTGCCGTGGATTACCTGAAATCCATGGTGCATACGACTGCCGTGAATATTTCAAAGATGTTTGGCATAACCGGCCGTATTATTTCTTCGGGGACTGCCTGCACTACGTCGAGCCAGTCCATCGGTTTTGGTTACGAAGCGGTCAAGTACGGCCTGCAGGACGCCATGCTCTGCGGCGGTGCCGATGAATATGACACGATCACGGTTGCGGTTTTTGACAACCTTCTGGCCTGTTCCACCGCTTTCAACGACCAGCCGGAAAAAACGCCCCGTCCGTTTGACAGAGCGCGAGACGGCCTTGTGGTCGCCGAAGGCGCGGGCGCCGTCATGCTGGAAGAGTATGAATTTGCCAAAAAACGAGGCGCGCCGATTCTGGGCGAGGTGATTGGCTTCGCCTGCAACTCCAACGGAGGAGACCTGATTCTTCCCAATCTTGAAGGTATTACCAAAACACTGCAACTGGGTCTTGAAAATGCAGAAATTTCCGCCTCGGAAGTTGATCTGATCAGCGCTCACGCCACCGCCACGAAGATGGGGGATATCATTGAGGCGCAGGCAATCGGCACGGTTTTTGGCTCCAATCCTCATGTGGTGGCTCTCAAGAGCTACATGGGACACACGATGGCGGCCTGCGGAGTCATTGAGACGATTTTAACGCTTTACATGATGCAGGAGAATTTTATCGCCCCGACGATCAATCTCGAAGACATTGACGAACGCTGCGCGATGGTCAGGCACGTTCAGAAGCTTATCGAACATCCGGTTACAACCGCGGCCATTCAGAATTTTGCGTTCGGCGGCGTCAATACCAGCCTGCTGATTCGAAAGTTGACCTGATATCCAATGGCGTTTATTCGATTTTTTCAGCATATCGGCAATTTTTGCCTCATGTTGATTTTATGGGGCTATTTTCTTTTCGGCTTTTTGTTCATATTGCTTTTCCTGTTTATTCCCTGTTATCTGTTGACAAAAAACAGCGCAGGGGCCATCCAGAAATTGTTTCACCTGCACATGAAGTTCTTTTTCAATCTGACAGGCCGTCTCATTCCCCGCACAACGTATAAGATCGATCCGGAAGTGTGTGCGCTCAGGTCGTCTGTGATTGTATGCAATCATCTGTCCTATCTTGACCCGATCCTGCTGGTTTCCCTGTTTCCGCGCCAGACGACGATTATTAAAAAAACGTTTTTCCAGGTGCCGGTTTTCGGTTGGTTCATGAAGAAAGCGGGTTATGTGTCTTCCTCGCCGTCTGAAATGACAGGTGCGGCCATGATCAATCATCTGGAGAGCATCAAAACGCATCTGGCCGCAGGTGGCAATTTATTTTTATTTCCGGAGGGAACCCGGAGCCGCGACGGCAGAATCGGGCCCTTCAATAAAGGGGTGTTCAGCATTGCGAGGTACTGCAATACAGGATTAAATCTGGTTTATATCCAGGGGACCGATAAATTGTTTCCACCCGGATCATTTCTCTTCAGAACCCGGGAAAAGAACACCATTACGATGGAATTGATCGCAACGCTTACGCCGGATTATTCGGCGAAAAATTTTTCGATCAACGTGATAGCTGATCAGACCCGGCGGATTTTTGAACAAAAAATCGCAGCCGTGAAAGCCGCTGATCCGGACAGAAAAATATAATATTGCATCAATGAAGGGAGACGAATGATGGAATTACAGGAAGCCATACAAAAAAGACGCAGCATTCGAAAGTTTACGGATGATTTTGTGACCGATGAAGAATTGAAAAAAATCTTTGAAGCCGTACGCTGCTCCCCATCCTGGGCCAACACGCAGGCATGGGAGTTTGTTGTGGTGCGCGACCGTGAGATCATCCGGCAAGTCGTGGCGACGTATTCCGATAAAAATCCTGCGACCAAATGTTCGCTTGTCGCTTCCGCCCTGATCGTCGTCTGTGCAAAAACAGGCGTTTCCGGGTGCTATGGAGGGGTGGAAGTCACCAAACATGCCAGCTGGTATATGTTTGATCTGGGCATTGCCACGCAGACACTTTGTCTTACCGCGCATGAAATGGGTTTGGGGACGGTCGTGGTCGGCCTGATGGATCATGATGTCTGCAGGAAAGTGATCGATCTGCCCCAGGGGTATGAAGTGGCCGCCGTGATCCCCGTTGGACGACCGGCGGTGGAACCGAAGGAAGGGCCTCCTCGCAGGCCGGTGTCCGAGATGGTGCATCTTAACGCGTTTGGCAAAAAAATGTTTTAGAGAATTTCCTGCTGAGGGACCGGGCCTGTACCCCCTTATTTTTAATATTTGTTTGACTTTTTGGCCTGCCCATTTTAAGTTTCCCGATCTTCGGAAAGAACATTCCAAAAAAAGGCTGAAATTCCGGATGGATAGTAAAAAACGCATTGTAATTACAGGCTTAGGGACGATAAACGCCATTGGTGGCGACGTTGCACAATTCACCGTCTCTTTGCGGGAGGGTGTCTGCGGCATAGATCAGATTGATCTTTTTGATACGACCGGATTTCGCACGCATAAAGGCGGACAAATCAGGAATTTCAACCCCCGCGAGTCCATTCCGAAGGCATTTTCTCTCAAAAGAATGTCCCGCGCCGATCAGCTGGCCTTTGCCGCGACGATCGAGGCGCTCACAGATGCCGGGCTTTGTCCGCTGCCGGAACGGTTCAAAGAAGACATGGGGGTGATTATCGGCGGAGGTTCCGGAGGGTTGTTTGAAGCGGAAAACTTTTACGCGGATCTGTTGGCCAAAGGGTTTAACAGGTCGAGATTTTCCCGCCTGTCCACCGTCTATTGTGCGTCCTCGGCTGACCGGATTGCGTCCAATCTGGGACTTCAGGGGCCTAAAACCACCTTGATGACCGCCTGTTCTTCGGGTGCCAACGCGCTGGGCTATGCAAGGGATCTGATTCAGAGCGGTCAGGCGGAGATCATGCTGGCCGGCGGTGTCGAGCCGATGTGCCGGATTACCTATGCAGCTTTTAACGCACTGAAATCTCTGGATGAGGATGTCTGCCGGCCTTTTGACAGGAACCGTTCCGGTCTTTCGCTGGGAGAGGCGTCAGCCATTCTGGTTTTGGAATCGCTGGAGTCGGCGCTGGCCCGGGGTGCAACCATTTACGGTGAAGTTCTGGGGTATGGAGTGAGCTGTGATTCCTTTCACATGACCGCCCCCGACGAAAAAGCCTCCGGTGCCGTGCGTTCGATGCGGGCGGCCCTGGAGGACAGCGGGCTGTCCACGGAAGATATTGATTACATCAATGCCCACGGGACGGCTACACCGGCAAACGATGTGACCGAAACCAGGGCCATTAAAGAAGTATTCGGCCCGCGCGCCTACTCGATTCCGGTGAGTTCAACAAAATCCATGCACGCCCATCCGCTGGATGCGGCGGGTGCGCTGGAAGCCATTGTGAGCCTGCTGGCGTTGTCGCATGGCTTTATCCCGCCGACGATTCATTTTAAGGAACGCGATCCCGAATGTGACCTGGATTATGTGACGGCAGGCGCCCGTGCGGCCGACCTGCGCCATGTTTTGTCCAATTCCTTTGCGTTTGGCGGGAACAACACCACGGTTATTTTTGGGAAATACGAAGGGCAGGGTACGATCCATGGATCATGATCGTGAGCGATCGGACAGCGAATGCATTGTCGTGACGGGTCTGGGGCTCGTTACACCTCTGGGTGCAGGCAAAGGCGAATTTTCACGGAGGCTTTCTGAAGGAGTCTGTGCCATTGACACGGTGCAATCGTTTGATACCAGCGCCGTGTCTTCGCATCTCGGGGCGGAAGTCCGCGATTTTAACCCGCGTGATTTCATTTCTGTCAAAAATCTGCGGAGGATGGACAAGACGTCATTGATGACGGCCGCGTCGGCACGAATGGCGCTCGACGACGCGGGAGTGGCGGTCAGCGCTGAAAACCGCGACCGTATCGGAATCATTCTGGGCACGTCGTTCGGTGCGACGGATGTTACCGTTCAAATCGCGGGTACGCTTCTGGGTGAAGGACCCTCCTCCGTCAATCCGATTCTTGTTCCCAATACCGTGATGAACGCGCCGGCGGGTCATGCGTCCATTGAACTTGGATTTCGCGGCGTTAATATTACCGTTACTCATTTTGCCGTTTCCGCTGAGACGGCCATCGCGTATGCCGTTTCGGAGATAAAGCGCGGCACGGCGGATTTCATGCTCGCGGGTGGGGTGGATATTTTATCGAAATTTTATTATGAGTCTCTGACGAAGTTTCATGGCCTGTCGCCGAATAAAGGCGGGCTGGAAGGAGCGCGTCCTTTTGACGTGTTGCGCAACGGTTATGTTGCCGGCGAAGGTTGCGGCATCCTTTGTCTGGAAAGCCTGTCTTCAGCCAGACGTCGGGGCGCTGAGATATACTGCGAAATTACCGGCACCGGCATGGGGTCTTCGCCTGCGACGCCTACTGAATGGCCAAAAGATACGGGTGGGATTAGGCGAACGTTCCTGCGAGCGTTGCATAATGCCAATCTCGATCCCGGGGATATCACCGCGGTCATGGCATCGGCCAACGGTGACAGAGTGCTGGATGCCTCAGAAGCACAGGCTTATGACGAACTGTTTAATGCGTGTGAACAAAAACCGTTTGTGACCTCCGTCAAAGGCTCCCTCGGCGAGAGTTTTTCAAGCGGCGGAATTCGGGCTTGCGCTCTGGCGTTATCTGTGAAAAACAGATGGCTGCCTCCCACGGTCGGTCTGTCCAATCCGCTTGTGCCAATGAATTTTGTGATGGGGCAAAAAAAGGACATCGGTGTGAAACACGCGGTTCTTGCCGGGATCTCTTTCGGCGGAACTTACGTATATCTTGTTTTCAGTGATTGCAAAAGCCAATGAGGAAATGCTGTGAATATCGGGGAATGGATCAGTAAACGGGCGATGATTGCGCCGGAAAAACCGTTTCTGACCGAAAAAAACAAGTCCTATAATAATGAACAGTTCAACAGGCGGGTGAATGAAACCGCGCGTGCCCTTGAAAACCTGGGAATCGTGAAAGGCATGCGAGTAGCTCTTTTGATGTCGAATTCCAGCGAATTTTTGGAAATATTCTTTGCCTGCGCCAGGACCGGCATGATCATGGTACCGCTCAATTTCCGCCTGGCCGTGCCGGAACTGTTGTATATTCTCCGCGACAGTAAACCGGAAATTTTGATCTATTCAAACGAATTTGAGTCAAAAATCGGTGAGATAAAGGCGGCCGGCATTCCCGGGTTGCGATACTACCGTCTGGGTGAAGGGAAGCAAGCGGCTGATCCGGATTTTTCCGATTATGTTGAAGCTTTTGAGATCAGTGAACCACTAAAAAGCCCGGGAGCCGATCTGTCCGATCCACTGTTTATCATGTACACGTCCGGAACGACGGGCGATCCCAAGGGAGCGGTTCTGACGCATCAAAATATTCTGTTCGGCGCGATTCATTCGCTTCTGGGCTACGGGGTTGACCGGTCATATAAATCACTGGTTGTTGCGCCCCTTTTTCACATCGGCGCGCTCGCGGCTTCCGTGACGCCGATCATTTACGCCGGCGGCAGCATCATGATCAGCAGTTTCTATAATGCCTCGGAAATTCTCAAGACCATTTGCCGTGAAAAGATCAACTATATGTTTGCCGTGCCGGTCATGTACCAGATGATTGCGGATACGCCCGAATGGCGAGACGCGGATCTTTCGCACGTGCATTTTTTTATTTCCGGCGGCGCGCCGATTCCCCTTCCGGTTATCCGGAAGTACCAGGATGAAAAGGGTGTGGGTTTTGTGCAGGGTTACGCCCTTACGGAAACCGGACGGCTGACCTCGCTGGACCTGGAAGATTCAGTGCGCAAGGCGGGCTCGGTGGGCAAGGAAGTATTTCATGTGAACTTGCGCATTGTGGACGATCAGGGCCGCGATATTCATACGTCGGATCCGGGAGAAATTCTTGTTCAGGGGCCGAATGTGTTTTCCCGCTACTGGAACAATGAGGCGGCGACAAGGGCTGTTTTCCTCGACGGCTGGTTTTGCACCGGCGATATGGGACGACGCGATGAAGACGGTTTTGTTTATATTGTGGGGCGAAAAGTGGAGATGATCATTTCGTCCGGAGAAAATATCTATCCCGTGGAGGTGGAGCGCGCGTTACAGGCATTGCCCGGCGTCAAGGAAGCCGCCGTAGTGGGAATTCCCGATCCTAAAAGGGGGGAGGTTGTCGGCGCGTTTATCATTCCGAACAGGGAAGCGCAGATGTCCGAATCGGACGTCATCAACGCTCTTTCGGGGAAAATCGCCAACTTCAAAGTCCCCAAAAGGCTCTTTTTTGTTGATGAATTTCCGCGCAATCAAAGCGGAAAAGTTTTAAAACGGATTTTGAAAAAACGCGCGGAAGGACAATAAATGGATTTCATTCCCTATACCCAGGAACATCGGATTTTTCGAGAGTCTTTCCGGAAATTTCTGGAAAAGGAAATTGTTCCCCACGTGGAGCAGTGGGAAGAAGACGGAATTGTGCCGCGCTGGGCCTGGAAGAAACTCGGAGATCATGGTTTTCTGAGCACGTCCGTGCCTGCCGAATACGGAGGGCAGGGTGCCGACTTTCTATACAGCGCCATTTTGATCGAGGAAATGGCCAGGGCCAACTTTTACGGGCTTTCCGCCCGCCTGCACGGGGATGTGGCGGCGCCCTATCTGGTGCAGCTGGCGACCGAAGAACAGAAGAAAAAATATCTGCCGGGCTGTGTCAGCGGGGATATCGTCATGGCGATAGCCATGAGCGAGCCGGTGGCCGGCAGTGACCTTGCCGGCCTGAAAACCACGGCACTGGAGGATGGCGATTCCATTGTTCTCAACGGACAGAAAACGTTCATTTCCAACGGTATCAATTGTGACCTGGTGATTGTCGCAGCGAAAGATCCCCGGGAAAGCAATCCGCACGCAGCCGTGGACTTGTTCCTGGTTGAAGCGGGAACCCCCGGCTTTGAAAAGGGAAAGAGGCTCAAAAAAATCGGCTGGCGGTCACAGGACACAGCCCAACTTTTTTTTGCCGATTGCCGGATTCCCAGGGAAAACCGTCTGGGACCGAAAGGTACAGGATTTAAAAACCTGATGATCAATCTCCAGCAGGAACGCCTGATCTGCACCATTGGCGCACAGACGGCCGCGGAATTCATGCTGGAAGAAACGATCCGGTACTGCGGCCAGCGTGAGGTATTCGGGAAGAAGCTGAACCAGCTGCAGAATACGCAGTTTGTCCTGGCGGAAATGGCGGCGGAAGTTACGATTGGCCGCACGTTTGTGGATAAAATGATCCTGGAGCACTGGAGGAAAAGCTCCGTGGCCGTTGAAGTTTCCATGGCAAAGCTCTGGATTACGGAAATGGCCTGGCGAGTGGCCGACCGCTGTCTGCAGCTATTCGGCGGTTATGGTTATTGTGAAGAGTATCCGATTGCACGCGCGTGGCGGGACATCCGCGTGACGCGCATCCTGGCAGGCTCCAACGAAATCATGAAGCAGATTATCGCCAAGGCCGTTACAAAATAACAGGGAGATAAAAGAAAGCATTATGAAATTTTTGTTGATTTACCCGAAATGGGAAAAACTGGACCGTCAGACGCGTTTTATCCTTCCGCCGCACGGGCCGGTGGTCATGGCTGCCTGTCTGCCGGAGGATGTTGAAGTGCAATTTATCGATGAAAATGTCGAGACGCTGGATATGAACACAGACGCCGATTTTGTCGGCATTTCCACGATGCTGACCGCACAGATCAAGCGCGGCTGGGAAATCGCGGATGCCTTTCGTGCCAGGGGAATCAAAGTCATCTTCGGCGGGATTGCCGCGATGCTGCACGCCGAAGAATTTGAAGAGCACGCCGACTCGGTGTTTCTGGGAGAGGCGGAAGGCAGAATGGAGCAGGTTTTTGACGATTTCAAAGCGGGCAGGCTGCAGAAGGTATATAATTACATGCAGAATTTTCCACCCATCGAAAGCGTGGGTCCGGCGCGTCGCAGCATCCTGAACCGCGAGCTGTACAATTACCGCGGAGTTCAGATGGTGGATCTGTTTCACGCTTCGCGCGGCTGCCGCTTCAATTGCTATCCGTGTTGTGTTCGGTTTCTGGGCGGCCGGAGCTTCCGTCCCCGTCCCTACGACAAGGTCATCGAAGAACTGGCAGGGATCGATAACAACCGCCTGTTCATTGTTGATAATTCACTGGCTCAGGACAGGGATTGGGAAATCGGATTATTTAAGGAAATGATTCCGCTCAAAAAGAAATGGTGCGCGCATCCGATCGAAAACGATGACAAAGTGCTCGATATGGCGGCACAGGCGGGTGCCTGGTTTGTTTATCAGACCATTTTTGATTCTTCGGATTTCATTCGGGACCGGATCAAGCGCTATCATGATTATGGCATTGCCGTGGAGGGCAGCATTCTGCTGGGACTGGATTATCACACGGAAGATTACATCAAGCGCTGGATGGATTTTTTACTGGAGATCGAACTGGACATGGCGGAGTTTACCATTCTGACGCCGTTTGTGCACACCCGCACTTTTGATGATTTGCATAAAGAGGGCCGGATCTTCTCTTACGACTGGAGCAACTACACCTGCGGCAAGGTGGTGTTCCAGCCTAAACTCATGACGCCCGAAAAACTGCAGGAGATGTACTATTACTGCTGGGACCGGTTTTACGAAGAGGAACCCGCCAATTACAAGATGTTCAAGATGCTGAAAAAAGTTATGGATAAGGAAAAAGCGGACGGCACCTACAGGCCGCGCGTGCGTAAGTAGATTGATATGTCACTGAAAGGAGTACGGAAAGCGATGAAAAAAAATGGCAGAAAAACTGCCCTGATTATCGATGGCAGCCATGTCAGTTTTGAAGATATGCTTGCCGTTGCGAAGGATGGAATGCCGGTCGTCATCAGCAAGTCAAAAGAATTTGTCAAACAGATGGGCCGGACGCAAAAAGCGCTGATGGACGGGATGCAGAAAGGCGTTGCGATCTACGGTGTCAATACGGGATACGGCAAATCCTGCGGTAATCGGATCAGTATGAAGGTTGCCATGAAAAACGGTATCAATATTTTACGGTTTCACGGTTGTGGTACGGGCGAACCGATCGGTATTGAAGAAACGCGGGCTGCCATGCTGACAAGGATCATTTGCCTGGCGCGGGGTTACTCCGGCGTGTCGATCGGTTTGTTGAAGCAAATGGCGGATTTTTTAAATGCGGGCATTACGCCCGTCGTACCCTGTGAAGGTTCTGTCGGAGCTTCCGGTGATCTGACCCCGATGTCCTATATCGGGGCTGCGCTTGCGGGAGAGCGCGACGTGTTTTATGAAGACGACATCATCCCCGCTGCCAGAGCCATGAAAAAAGCGGGCTTAAAGCCATACAAATACCAGCCGAAAGAACCGCTTTCGATGGTGAACGGTACGACAACCATGGCGGGCATTGCCGTGATTGCGGTTGAACGAGCCCGGAGAATCCTCGATGCCGCGATTGCCGCCACGGCGCTCAGTGTACACGCGATGAAGGGCAACGCCCATCATTATCATCCGGTGATTTCGGAGGCCAAACCGTTTCCGGGCCAGGTGCAGGTCGCAAATCAAATAGCCCGCCTCCTGCTGTCCAAAGTGTCTGCCCGTCAACTGGAAGACGACGCGCTGGAAACCCTGCAGGACCCCTATTCGCTGCGCTGTGCGCCGCAGGTGCTGGGGGTGCTGGCTGACGCGCTTGACTGGATTAAAAAGTGGGTGGAAACAGAAGCCAACTCATCCAACGACAACCCGATATTTGATCCAGCCACCGGTCAGGTCCTGATGGGCGGCAATTTTTACGGGGGCCACATCGCCTTTGCCATGGACGGTCTGAAAGCCGCGCTGGCCTCCGCCGCCGATATGTGCGACCGCCAGGTCATGCTGCTGGTTACTCCCAATTTGAACCGGGGACTGCCGGGCGACCTGGTCCGTCTCAACGGCGGACAGGAAGGTTTGTATCACGGCTTCAAGGCCATGTCGATTGCAACGTCAGCCCTGGCCGCGGAAGCGCTCAAAGACACCATGCCTGCCGCGTCCTTTTCCCGCTCAACCGAATCACACAATCAGGACAAGGTCAGCATGGGAACCATAGCGGCACGGGATGCCGAACGGGTATGCACACTCACGGAGCGGGTGGTTTCCATTCACCTGCTGGCGGCTGCTCAGGCCTGTGACATCCGTCAAAACATCCAGGCAAGACCGCTCCTGAACGAACTGCTTCACAAGATCAGACAGGTCAGTGATCCGGTGATTGAGGACCGACCGCTGGACGAAGATATTGAAAGAATGTGCGTGGTGATCCGATACACCGATTTTTTTTAGGGAAAGTTATGAGCGCAGACAAAAAGAGTTTCGAAGTGAAAATCAGTGTGCCGTTTTTTGACCTCGACCCCATGCAGATTGTCTGGCACGGTAATTATCTCAACTATTTTGAAATCGCGCGTGCGGCGCTTTTTGAACATTATGGAGTTGATCTTTACTCATACTATGAACGGGAAAAAATTATTTTCCCCATCAT
>JAQVLL010000374.1 GCA_028704195.1 Smithellaceae bacterium | reverse complement strand
GACCTGTGGATTTGTTGATTGGTATAAATTTCATTTTAATTTCAACTCTTTTTATAAATAAACCTTGTGGAAGAAACGGGTAAAACTTTATTAAGATTTGTTGATAATACTTTCTTCTATATCCTGAACTGTTTTTGCAAAATTCACATTTAATTCTATTGATTTTAAAATTTTATTATTTGCATAAATAACCGTTGAATGATCGCGTCCACCAATCTTCTGCCCGATATCAGGATATGAAAAGTTTGTTAATTTCCTTGCAAGATACATGGAAATCTGGCGAGCTAATACCAGGTTTTTGTTCTTGTTGTGCGCTTTAATATCAGCGATCTTTACATTCATTTTTCCTGCAACCACTTTAATAATTTCTTCCACACTCACTTCTTCTTTATTATTGTGTTTAACCAGTTTTTTCAGCACTTCTTTTACCAGATCCAGATCGATTACCCTGTTGGTCAAAGATGAATAAGCGGATATCCTGATTAGGAAACCTTCCAGTTCGCGAATATTGGACTCCACGTGTGATGCGATGTAATGAGCGACGGCGGGACTAGGGTCAATTTTAATTTCGTGCATTTTCTTTTCGATAATGGCAATTTTTGTTTCGATTTCCGGCGGTTGAATATCGGCAATTAATCCCCATTCAAACCGGGAGCGTAATCTTCCCTCCAGGTTCGGGATATCTTTGGGAAATTTATCGGAGGTGACGACAATCTGCTTGCCGGAATCATGCAGGGTGTTGAATGTATGGAAAAATTCTTCCTGTGTTCTGTCCTTGCCGGCCAGGAAATGAATATCATCAATCAGCAATGATCCGATATTTCTGTATTTTTCTCGAAATTTCGACATCCGGTCATAACGGATGGAATTGATCATTTCATTCATGAAAGCCTCTGCCGACACATACATAACATTCAAATCGGGATGAGAGGCGGTTGTCATCAGTCCAATCGCGTTTAGCAGATGTGTTTTTCCCAGCCCCGAACCGCCGTAAATAAAGAGGGGATTATAGTTTTTGGCCGGTTGCTTGGCCACGGCAATGGAAGCGGCATGAGCAAACTGGTTGGACGGACCAACTACGAAACGGTCAAAGGTATAATTGCCGTTTAAAAAAGAAATATTCTTATTACGGCTGGCGTGGCTGTTTCCTGTAGGATTACGATCCTGGTCAAACGGTAAGACCGCGGCTTCAGGCTTTTTTTCCTTATCCCTGCTTAACATAAAATCAATATCAACACTGATGCCGATTACACTGTGCAGGGTGTTTTTAATCATGGATAAATAATTATCCATCAGCCAGTCCTTAAAGAATTTATTCGGAACAGCCAGTTGGATACATTTATCTTCCATTGCTACAATTTTAATAGGTTTTATCCAGGTGTCAAAGTTCTGTTTTGAAACTTTATCCTGAATGATTTTAGTAGCTTTATCCCAAACTGATTCCATCTTCAACCTTTAGTAAACAACCTATCAACAGATGTGGATAGGTTGTTGTTGTCTCAATTACAGTTCGTCCAGCAGATAGCGCGCCAGGCGGTTTAACTCATCCATTGATTTATATGTAATCTCAATCGCACCTTTATTGGCCGATCCTTTGATCTGCACTCTCGCCATGCATTTTACCGTCAGGGATTTTTCAAGATCCGACATATAACGGTTTTTTACAACGGCCTTTTTTTCACCGGGTTTTTGCTTTAACCGGTTAATTAGTTTTTCTGTTTCCCGGACGTTAAGATCTCGTTTTAAAATAAGATCCAGCACGGTCAACTGCTCTTCCGCCGAAGAAAGCGCCAAAAGACAGCGTGCGTGACCGGATGTGATTTTTTTTGCCACCAGGGCGGTCTTGGCCTTGGCCGGCAGCTTTAAAAGCCGGATCGTATTGGCAATTGTTGAACGATCTTTCCCGACCTGCGCAGATATGGATTCCTGCGAGAGGTTAAACGTTTCCATCAGCGTGAGGTATGCATCGGCTTCTTCCAGGGGATTGAGCTCTTCACGCATTAAATTTTCAATCAGAGATAATTCGGCCACCTCCAGATCCGATGCTTTCCGCACGACAATCGGAACGTCCTTTAAACCGGCCATTTGCGCCGCTCTCCACCGCCGCTCCCCGGCAATAATTTCATAACCCTGTTCGGTTTTGCGGACAATGATCGGCTGAATGATGCCCGTTTGCTTTACGGAAGCGATCAGTTTCTTCTGGTCTTCGTCGTTGAACGTTTTCCGGGGTTGATACCGGTTCGGGCGCAGTTCCTCAATGCCGCAAGTGCTGGTTGGTATACTTTTGCCATTTCCTTTATCGAGCAAATCAGGGAAAATAGCACCCAGTCCCTTGCCCAGCGCGTCTTTTTTTTGCGCCATTTACATTTCCCTCCGAAGAATTTCTTCCGCCAGCGCCATATAGGCAAATGCCCCCCGCGATTTAACGTCATACAGGATGATCGGCAATCCATGACTTGGACTTTCGGAAAGCCTCACGTTTCGCGGGATAATGGTTTTTAAAACCTTACTTCCCAGATGTTTACGCACATCCTCCGCCACGCGATGCGCCAGTGAATTTCGGGCATCAAACATGGTCAGCAAAATGCCGTCCAGAGACAGCCCGGGATTTAAATTCGCTTTTACCAGCTTAACGGTATTAAGCAGGTAGCTTAAACCCTCCAACGCATAGTACTCGCACTGTAGCGGAACAATCAACGCGTGAGCGGCAACAAGAGCGTTGACCGTCATGAAACCCAGTGACGGCGGGCAGTCAATAATAATAAAATCATAAGATCTTTCCATGGATTGCAGCAGCTTGCGCAACCGGACCTCACGATCATCCAGATGAACAAATTCCACTTCCATGCCAATCAGGTCCTGGTTGGACGGTACCATATGCAGATTGGGTAGAGCTGTGTCGACAACGACGGAATCCAGCGTTACCTGTCCGATCATGGCATGGTAAAAATTGGACTGTCCATGCAGGATTCTGTCAATTCCAAGTCCGCTGGTGGCATTGCCCTGAGAGTCGGCATCAATGAGCAGA
>JAQVLL010000373.1 GCA_028704195.1 Smithellaceae bacterium | reverse complement strand
TTGATAATGTCCTCAGTTGCCGCAGCACGCCATCTTCGATGACGGTGTCAATAATTTGCCTTCCCGGGTGATGTTCGCTATGGTTAACGCATCCCTCTGGTCACTCTTGGCGGATGAACTCTCATCCAGTTCCCGGTGATGCTTCAGGGCCGTTGTCCTCACAAAACGAACCTCATAACCATGCTCTTTTGCAAAATAGGCCAGCTTCCGCCAGTAATGTCCCGTCGGTTCCATCCCGATGAGAACATCCTTTAGACGATGCTTCTTTTTTAGCCCTTCAATCATATCAAGAAACTTTTCAAATCCTTCTCGATTGTTATAGAGCTTCGCACACTTGCACAATACATTGCCTTCCTTGTTCATGAACCCCAATGCATTGAAGGCATTGCCGATGTCAACCCCAACGATGAGGGTCGTTTTCCTGATCCTTTGACGACGTGCCGCCTGTCTGTTATAATCATTCCTGGACATGGTTTTTTCTCCTTTCTGCTATGGTTGTTTGGGATATTCAACTTTAACAGATCGAAAATACCATGTCCTCTCCTATCTTCCGTATAGTAAGCTGAAATGTTTAAAATGAATTTAGGTAATGAGTCTAAAATTACAAACGATAATCAATAAAAAAAGAAAGGCAGAGCCAATAGACCCTGCCTTTGTTGCAATAAATCATTTCTATGTGTTCACTTATTTCTGAATCTTTCTCCTAACGCCTACCAATCCCAAAAGACCAAGACCAAGAAGCATCATTGTGGCCGGTTCAGGTACGGAAGTTGTGCCATCATCTCCGGTTGCTACGATTTTGGCGGAATTCAGATAAAAATCGCCCCAACCGCTGGTAACTAAAAAATTGAGTGTGCCGTCATCCTCAATATCGAATTCTCCCAGCATTGACCAACCGACGGAAAGATCGCCAACGCTCCAAGTTCCATTACTTTCAGTTCCTGCAGTTAATAAGATATGCTCATTTCCATCATACCATTTGTTGCTGTCATCGCTAACGCGAATTGTGAGGGTAAAATCATTTATTTCCATGCCAGAAACATACCCATCATCGGCCAAATCCAAATACAACAATTGCCCGTTCATGAAGCTAATATAATAAGGTGGCACGTAGTTTTTAGACACTTCCCAGGTCGTTGGAACAGCCCAAGCCGAGAAAGCCATACACAAAAAAATAAATATTGAACTAAGAAACAACACTACTTTTTTCATCACTATGCTCCTTTCTTGAGATCAAATTTTCTTTATTACATACATTAAACATGCCATTATGTAACTCATTAATATAATGTGCTTTATTTCTTAAAGATTTAAACCGTTATCATTATTTGTAAAGCTATCCGACAGTTGAACGTGCCTCACTGCGGCTTTTCAGAGGATTATTTGTTAAAATTCAATAATATTATAATTAGATAGATAGTTGATAAAGAAATTGTAAAGAAATTGCATGATTACATTGTATTACATTCATTCCACCACATACCCGGGGGCGCAGGTAAAATAACATCATTTCTTTCAGAAATCTTCTATTTATTTTCAGGTACAGAGATGAACAGTAGTATGTGGCGTCAGCAATAGGCGTCCCTATTTTCTTCTTTAGAATCATCCACAAAGTACTGGTCGTAAGGTTGATTTTTTGGACATTGGATGCGACTTACGGGATGAAAGATGCGAATGGCTGATAACGGATTTTCCGCTTCTGCTCGCGGCGGGGTGCCACGATTATATTGCCAAGCCTATTCACGTCAATGAATTCATTGAAAAAATTGCGGGCTACTTCACCGAATCCGGCCCGACAGGAAAGGAACCATAATGGAAAAAAATCGCACATCCTGGTTGTGGACGATGAGGACCGTAACCTGCGTTTGATGGAGGCGGTGCTTCTGCCGCTGGGATACGCTGTGTCGTTCGCCCATAACGGAGAGGAAGCGCTGGCCAAGGTTCGCGAAGCGCCGGTGGATGTCATCCTGCTGGACATCATGATGCCTGGACTCGACGGCTTTGAAGTGGCGCGCCTTCTCAAAAAGGACGAGCGGACCAGGATCATCCCCATTGTGATGGTGACGGCGTTGCAGGAAGTGGAAGACCGGATCAGGGCTCTGGAAGCGGGCGCCGACGATTTTCTCACCAAGCCGGTCGATAAAACAGAAATCCGCGCTCGGGTGGCTTCTCTGGTCAAGGTCAAGGCCTACAACGATTATATGCGCAACTACTCGCAGGAGCTTGAAACGGAAGTAGCCAGGCGAACCAAAGAGCTGCGAAAAGCCTTTGAAAATATCAAAGCAATGTCGCTGGAAGCCCTCTACCGCTTGACCCGCGCCGCAGAATACAAGGACGAGGACACAGGTGCCCATATTCAACGCATGAGCCACTATTCGGCCGCCATCGCCAGCACCATGGGTCTCAACGATCAAACCGTGGAGTTCATTCTTTACGCCGCGCCGATGCACGACATCGGCAAGATCGGCATTCCGGACAGGATTCTCCTCAAACCTGGCAAGTTGACTGAAGAAGAATGGGTCATCATGAAACAGCACACCACCATCGGTGGAGGGATTCTGGAAGAGTCGAAAGCCGGTTACATCCGTTTGGGGGAAATCGTCGCACTCACTCACCATGAAAAATGGGATGGCAGCGGCTACCCCCTTGGCCTGAAAGGAAATAAAATTCCGTTGGTTGGGCGCATTGTGGCCATCGCCGACGTGTTCGACGCGCTGATGTCGAAAAGACCTTATAAGGAACCCTTCCCCCTGGAAAAATCCTACGGGATCATTCGGGAAAGCCGGGGCAGCCACTTCGATCCTGCCGTGGTCGATGCGTTTTTCGCATCTGAAAAAGAGCTTGAACGCATTCGCGAAGAATTTCAGGACAAACAGGAAAGCCGTTTCCTCAAGATGAATCGCCTGGGCTTGTGAACTACCCCTCCCTTACGGAAGGGGCTTCCTGGTTCAACGAGTGGCCTGACTGCACCAAACTCTCCCCAGGCGTAACTTCCCGCAGTTCCTGCGGTAGCTTTTTGTAGAATATTGATTGCGGCA
>JAQVLL010000372.1 GCA_028704195.1 Smithellaceae bacterium | reverse complement strand
AACACCGACGTTGTCTGCTTCGAGGTTAAGAACCATGCCTAGGATACCGCCGGGGAATTCAAGAAGCTCCATGACCATTGCGTTTTGCACACCGTAAACTCTCGCAATCCCGTCACCGACGGACAGGACAGTTCCCGTTTCGCTTATATCCAGCTTTTTTTCATAGCTTTTAATTTGCTCAGAAATAATTTGACTGATTTCTTCCGCCTTGATTGATTCCATGTCTTATCTTGCCTCCCCTAAGAGATTCCTCATATTATTCAATTGGTTTTTGATGCTGCCGTCATAAAGCGTATCACCAACACCAATGACTATGCCGCCCAAAAGACTCTTGTCATCTTCCGTGGTCACTTCCACTTCCCGTCCTGTCATTTTTTTCAAATTCGACATGATATAATTTTGCATTTCAGCCGACAGAGGAAATGCCGTTTTCACCGTCACTCTCGTTTTCTTAAGCACTTCATCCATCATCTGTCTGTAGCAGGTGTCGATATCGGGCAGAACATCAATCCTGTTCTTGTCAACCAGCAACTTTAAGAAATTAATCGTCATCGGAGAAAGCGTCATCTTGCCGATAATCTTCTCCAGCACTTTTTTCTTAACGTCCTGCTCAAAAACCGGATTGGCTAAAAAACTACCCAGATCTTTGTTCTCTGCCATCATGGAAGAGAACTGACGGAGTTCATTGTAATACTGCTCCAGCTTTTTTTCTTCGCCGGCAATTTCAAAAAATGCGCGAGCATATCGTTTTGAGATATTGCTGATCAATTTTTGTTCACCACCTTATCCATATATTCCGTGACCATGGTTTCATGATCCTGTTTTGTAATATTCTTCTTTAATATTTCTTCAGCCATTTGCACCGAAAGAGCAACTGCTTCGCTGCGCAGCTGAGTTGATGCTTTTTTCAATTCCTGCTCAAGACGCGCCTGGGCATCTTCTTTCATTTTTTGGGCAACTTTATTGGCGTCTTCAATAATTTTCTGCTTTTCGACAACGCCCTGGGCCTTGATCATGTCAAAGATACCGTCAATCTCGAGGGAAGCTTTGTCGATTTTTTCCGCATATTCCCTGTATTGCTTTTCCGCCTCGGCCTTTTGCACGGCCGTGGTTTCCAGAGATTCCTTGATTTCCTGTCGCCGCCCGGAAAAAAATTCCTTAATTTTCGGAGCCAGCATCCAAACCAGAAAGCCGATGATGAGAACCGCGTTTAACGTTTTAAAGGCAAAACTTTTCCACTGGCCGGAAGAATCATGGCCGCCCTCACCTCCACCGGAAGCAAAAACGATACATGCTGAAAAGATAACGATTAAAAGGGAAAGAAGCAGTGAAAAATGAATGGATCTGGTTGATGATTTCATTGGACTCTCCTTCCCAGGACCTTTTCAGCAATTTCCAGCGCCAGCGTACGGGACTGACCATGCAAAACCTGACGGGCCGCTTCCATCTCGGCATCCATCTTTTTCTGAGTTTCCTGAGCCATTAAAGGTATTTCACTGCGGACGGCATCCAAAATGCTTTTGGCCTGCTGGGTGCCTTCACCGATAATTTCTTTCTTCATATCGGAGGCACCGGACTTGGCTTTGTTTAGTTTTTCATCATATTCGGCCGCTTTTTTGTTTACGGAATCCTTGAAAAGCGTAATTTCGTTTTGAAGCTCGTCAAGTTGTTTTTTACGGCGGTTGATGATGGATAAAATAGGTTTATAAAGAAGATAATTGAGGATAAAAACCAGGGCTAAGAAATTAACCATTTGAACTAAAAGCGTTAAATCAGGAATTACGGTAACCACAACTTACCTCGTCGATTCTTTTCAGAGCTAATTGCCTCACAAATCACGTGTCTGAAGAAGCAATTAAGCGTGAATTTATTTTTCCCTAAATTTCAAACAGCGCACTCTCTGGCAGTGATTATTTTTCCAAGGACTAAAGCTCAAACCGGGTTGATGCTGAACCTAGCCACACCGCGAGGACGGTGTCTATTAATCATACCCTTGACCGGTTGTCAAGCTTTTTTATGACCGACGGTCTAATTTTATTAAATCAGCTGTTATGTTAGTTGAAATAAGTACTTGCGGGATATTAATCCACTACGCGATCAATATTTTTTTGCTCTTTGAGGTCCTTCATTTTTGACGTTCCTTCAAAAAGTGAGCCCTCTTCCATAACAAAAACCGGCGTCCGTACATCGCCTGTTAATCTTCCTGTTGCATGGATATTTAATTTATCTTTCACATCAACTTTGCCTTCCACTTCACCCCCGACATATACACTGTGAACATTGATATTTGCCTTCACCACAGCGCCTTCTCCAATATCCAGTGAACCCTCCCCGAAAATTTCTCCCTGAAAATCCCCGTCGATACGCACATTGCCTTTAAAAATGAGCTTGCCGCTGAATTCAGCCCCTTTTCCCAGAAAAGCTTTTGTATCTTCAACATGTTTATTTTTATTCCACATGACCTTCTCCTTTCGATGCTATCAGAGACCTCTTTCAGCGATGCAGAATAAATCTGCGCACACTGACATTCATCAACAAACCTATCGCTCCCAGTAACGTAAACATCGCCGAACCACCGTAACTGATGAAAGGCAGCGGAATGCCCACAACAGGCATCATCCCCAGAACCATCCCCATGTTAATGACCATCTGCCAGGCAATCAGCGAGGTAATGCCAAACGCCAGTATCGTGCCCAATAAATCTTTTGAATGCAAGGCAATTCTCAACCCCCAGATGAGCAGAAATAAAAACATGACCAGCAGCACCAGGCCGCCTGCAAATCCCCATTCCTCGGCAAACACGGAGAAAACAAAATCGGTCTGCTGCTCAGGTAAAAATTTCAACTGGGTTTGCGAACCTTTTAGAAAACCCTTCCCCAGAAACCCGCCGGAACCAATGGCAATCATGGATTGGATGATGTGGTACCCGGTGCCCAGGGGATCGCTCTCCGGTGAAATAAACGTCAGCAATCTGTCTTTCTGATAATCTTTTAAAAGAAACCAGGCCACGGGCAGCATGGCTAAAATACCGGCGGCGGCAATCAGAATTGATTTCCA
>JAQVLL010000371.1 GCA_028704195.1 Smithellaceae bacterium | reverse complement strand
TGTCAAAAATGAAGCACGAGATATTACCGACTACACTTGGACGAAGGCGAAAACAATGAAAAAGATCTCAATTTGTGCGATTCTCATTATTTTTTTTGTGGTTGTGGTGCTCCCAATGTCCGTTTTGGCCATGACGGCGATTGATGACAACGAACTGGCTGAAATAACGGGTCAGGCCGGCGTCAGCATCAATGTTGATATCACAGCCAATCTATCAATCGGTACAATTGCATGGGGCGATTCCGACGGTTTTGCAGGGTATTCCAATGCAGGTTTTGTAGGTTTTGAAGGCCTTAACCTAACTGTGCACTTTTCCGGCCGTCACGATGGTCCGTTCGCGACCACCGGGCCATCCGCGATTGGCTATATGGGCAACAAACCCATCACGATTGATGTCGGTTCAGATACTCTCGGTTGGACAACCCATGTGAGAATTGGTCTGCCTACGGCTCATTTGACAGTAGACCACCTGCAGACGGATATTTTCGTGTCCGGTGTTACTGCAGGCGCTCCCACCTCGACAACTGCTCAACAGTTAGGTGCGATCTACATGAATGGCATTGAAATTATCCTTGGTGAGGCATCAACACCTTCCGTTGCTTGGGCGTATAATGCGGGTTATGTGACAATCGGTGTCGCAGGTTCAGGGAACAGGGGAGTCAACTTTGGATTCGATATAAACATTGATTCAATCAACATTGACACGATTTCGTATGGGAATACAACCAGTATTCTTGCGGGTTCGTTCGGTACGGCCGCAACAGCCGGTTACATTGGCGTGACTGATCTTACCATCGGCCACATGAACATTGATGGAGGTTGCAATATCGGTATCGGCACACTGAATACCGACGCGATCAACAACGGACACGGGCAGGGGATCATTACCCAGGTGAATATTCGTATTCATAATAATACCACTGTGGCAATTCCCAGCGCTATCACCGGTACCGTTGTGCTGGCACAGGACCAGGAATTGACCACGGGAGCCGAAGAACTGGGCAACTTCTATATCGGCAGTGTTCGAGCGCGCATGGTAAACAATGTCGCGTCCCTGTTCACACCGTCCACAGTTCAGATTTGGGCTCACTAAGGTGATCATCAAATCAGTGCAAGACTGTCAGCAACAGCCATGCCTGCAAGTGTCGGGCATAGGCGGTTGTTTTTCAGGTCGACCAGTTTATTGTCGATCAATGCTTCGATGATTCTTTTTTTTCCGGTAAGCAGGTCAAGGCCATACAGTTTCCTGAAGGACTTCAGGTCTACTCCGTCCGCCGTGCGCATACCCAGAAACAGGGCCTCCAGGGCCATCTGTTCGGTTGAAAGCTTTTCCGATTTGACCACCGGTTTCTTTCCACTGCCAATATCCTTCAGATATGTTTTTACATCCGCTTTATTCCACCAGCGCCTGTTATTGGAAAAAGAGTGAGCTGCGGGGCCCAGGCCAAGGTATGGCTTGTGATTCCAGTATTTTTTGTTGTGTCTGGATTCAAAATGATGGGTGCGGGCGAAGTTGGACACTTCGTAATGAATATAACCCGCTTTGGTCAGTACCTTTGAAGTCGTAATGAAGAAATCCAGTGCTTCATCATCCGGTGTCAGGCCAATATCCTCCTGCTTGTATTGTCTGTATAAAGGCGTTTTCCTGTCCAGAGAAAGCTGGTAGCATGAAAGATGCTCGGGGAAAAAAGACAGGGTTTTTTTCAGTGTCTGCCGCCAGGTTTTTAAATTCTGGCCGTGTACTCCGTAAATCAGATCAAATCCAAGATTCGCAAATCCCGCAGTTCGGGCTGTTGCAATGGATTCAGTTGCCTGTTTTGCGGTGTGACGTCGTCCAAGAAATTTTAACAGAGAATCATCAAAAGATTGGACGCCGATGTTGAGCCGGTTGATTCCCAGCTTGTGCAAAGACTGAAAATATTCCAGAGAAACATCGCCTGAATTGACTTCCATGGTGATTTCAGCCTGTGGGCTGAGATTAAGATGTTTGTGTGCCGCCTCCAGAATGGTTTCCACCTGCCGGATGGTCAGAAGGGAAGGGGTGCCGCCACCAAAATACACGGTATCAAAAGATGAGAAGGTATCTTTGTAAAAAGTGATTTCCCGCGGAACGGCTTCGACGAACTCATCGAGAAGCTCAGATGATGTAACGGAGTAGAAGCTGCAATACCGGCACTTGCTCAAACAAAACGGAACATGAATATAGAGTCCGGCCATTTTAGTATGCATATGTTGTTCTGACGCTAATCGTTATCAGATTTCAGGACCGCTAAAAACGCGCTCTGCGGAATACTCACAGAGCCGATCATCTTCATTCGCTTTTTGCCTGCTTTCTGTTTTTCCAGGAGTTTCCTCTTCCGGGTAATGTCGCCGCCATAACACTTGGAAGTAACGTCTTTACGGAAGGCGCTGATGGTGCTTCGAGCGATGATTTCCCCGCCAATGGCGCCTTGAATCGCAATCTTAAACATCTGACGCGGGATTTCATCTTTGAGGCGGTCGCAGGCCAGAAGTGCCCGTGCCCGGGCTCTTTCCCTGTGCACGATCTGCGAGAGTGCATCAACTTTTTCGCCGTTGACCAAAATATCCATCAGAACCAGATTGCTTTCCCGGTAATCAATGATATCATAATCAAAGGAACCATAGCCCTGGGTCACGGATTTGAACCGGTCGTAGAAGTCAAAGATGACTTCCGCAAGCGGCATTTCATAGGACAGCTCGACACGTCCGGGGCCGGTGTAATTCATGTTGGAATTCACACCGCGCTTTTCCATGCACAGTTTCATCACGGATCCCAGGTAACGTTCCGGAAGCATCATTGCTGCACGGATGTACGGTTCTTCTCCCTTTTCGATTTCCGCGGGATCGGGATAGTGGGCGGGATTATCCACGTAAATGACGTTGCCGTCTTTTAGAGTGAAGCAGTAGCGTACGCTGGGAACGGAAAGAATAATCGATAAACCGAATTCACGCTCCAGACGCTCCTGCACAATATCCAGATGAAGAAGGCCCAGAAAGCCGCAGCGGAAACCCTGCCCGAGAGCGGCGGATGAATCTTTTTCGTAGATG
>JAQVLL010000370.1 GCA_028704195.1 Smithellaceae bacterium | reverse complement strand
AAAATATCCTGCCGCAGTTTCTCTCCATCCTGGTCATCATCGGCCTGGCGTTTGCCATCCTCACCCCAGAGACGATCCAGAAACTGCTGGGAACAAGCTCCGGCGTCTGGGGTGTGCTGGCCGCTTCCCTCATCGGCTCCATCACGCTGATACCGGGGTTTGTCGCCTTTCCGCTGGCTGCTGCGCTCCTGCATAGCGGTGCGGGCTACATGCAGATTGCCGCGTTCGTTTCAACGCTCATGATGGTGGGGATCGTCACGATCCCCATGGAAATGAAAACCTTCGGCAAGCGTGTAACACTCATCCGCAATGTGTCCGCGTACTCCTTTTCTCTCATCGTAGCGCTGGTGATGGGGGTGGTGCTGTAAATGAAAACATTTTTCAAACGGTACAGGCTCTTTATACTGCTGGTGCTGGCGAATATCGCGATTGGCTTGGTTTTGCCGGAAATCGGGGAAAAGTCGGTTGAGCTGACCGCGCAAAACCTGTTGGAAATGCTGGCAGTGATTCCTCCGATTTTCGTTCTGCTGGGCCTTCTGGATGTGTGGGTAGATCGGGCGACCATGATGAAGTATACCGGCAAAGGGTCGGGCCTGAAAGGCATCCTGATCGCCTTTCTGCTGGGCTCCGCGGCGGCGGGTCCGCTGTACGCGGCGTTTCCTGTGGCCAGCATGATGCTCCGAAAGGGGAGCAGCCTGCGCAATGTGTTCATCTTCATCGGCGCATGGTCAACCACAAAAATCCCGATGCTGACGTTTGAGGCTGCCAGCCTGGGGTTGCCGTTTACGCTGGTTCGGCTATCGCTGAGCATCATCGGGATTTTTATCATTGCATTGGTCACCGAAAAATCACTGAATGCCGCGCAGCAAAGCGAGGTCTACAAGTTAAATCAGGAGTAAGCCTTGCCTGGCAAATACTATACAGGGCAAAAAAACAGTGAGAGTTATTGCCGACAACAATTCATGAACCCAACAAAAAACAGGAGTAAAACCATACTCCTGTTTATCTACAACTGTGCCAGCCTATCGGGCAGGAAATACCACCACCAACAGCATCTTAAACGGCGAGGCGGCTTTCACCGCGTGCGGTATCCCGGCCGGCATAACGATGCTTTGCCCGGCGGCAAGCGCGTACTCCTTTTCGTCGATGGTGACTACGCCGCTGCCGTCCAGTATGGTCACCAGCGCGTCGCCTTTGGATTCGTGCGCGCTGATCTCCTCTCCGGTATCGAAAGCAAACAGCGTAATGCTGACCGCGCCATTCTGCACCAGCGTCCGGCTCACAATTTGCCCATCCTGATAGGAAACGAGTTCTTTAAGCTCCAGCGCTTCTTCCAGGCTGATGTTTTTGAGAATCTTATCTTTCATGTGTTTTGGCTCCTTCTACTCTGTCACCAGGCGCTTTTCTCCGGTGATCTGTTGGATGGGCGCGATGTTCTGTGTAACTTCGAGTACGCCAAGATATTCACCCTGTTCGTCTCTGACCGCAATGTAACGGATATAAACAAACTTGTCGCCCATATTGATCCAGAAGTCCTCATGGTCCTTCTTCCCTGATTTCAGGTCCGCGACGATACCTTCCACAATATGCACGCTGGCAGGCGGATGGCAGTTGGCTACCTTGCGTCCGATGATGGCCTTTGTACGGGGGAATATCCGCTCTGTTCCCTGCGAAAAGTATCGTACCGTATCATCTTTGCCTACAAAGGTAATATCGATCGGCAGCGTATTGAGCATATGCGTCAGCTCGTTCGGGAACAAAAAACCAGTTGGAAACGAGATGGAACGGTCTCCCGGCATGACCGGCGGGGTGTCCATGTTCTCGGCGGCTTCCGGCTGCCATACGGGCGGGTCCGTAATCAGGCAAAATCCCAGTTCAGCGCTCTCCCGCGCAATCTTCCGCCATTCAGTCGCTTGCAACGTATCCAGCATCATGGGCAGAAGTATGTTTTCTTCCTTGAAAATCATTTCCTCGACACGGGTCAAGGCTTCGTTCAATTTCGCCTCGATACCCTTATCCCCGGCCTTGGCCATAGCGGCAGCTTCCTTGAGCAACAAGCGGATTTCATCATCAACGCCCCACATCACCTTGGGTGGCGCGGTGATTCCGTACTGTTCCAGATACGGGAAAAAGAGGTTTTCCTTGCGCAGGTAATGCGTATCGATTGACCGTAATTCATCAATCGCTTGGACCAACGCCTCAGCCGTGCCATTGTCATGGATAAACGCTTTCAATGCAGGGCGTACATGTTCGGCTATCAAATGCTCAATCGCCCGGTTCTCCGATTTCAGCGTATGGGCGGGGTGACCCGCTATCTGTGAGGCATCGACAGGGGCGTGGATTTCCTCAATACTGCCCTTAAAAACGGCGGAATGAACATCACATAGACGTTGAATCTCGTTTACGGGAAGGCCGTCCGCAATCAGCGCCTGCTCAGCTTCCGAAATTTCCGAAGCGGCCACGCCGGAGAACGCCTGCTCAAATTCCTGCTTCACATCGTCTACGGTTTGACCGGAATGCAGTTTCCGCAATAGGGTTTTGAGCACCTCTTTTCGATATTCACGGTTATTGATTTCCTGGCTCATCGTACTTCCTCCTATCCTCTGACTTCGAAGCCATTTTCATATAGCTGCTGTTTGATGGTATCCAAATCCAGCTTTTTCAATGCAACACCTTTGGGTATTATCATCCATCGTCCCGCGGTTGCCAGCATGCCCGGCTTGGTGATGTCTTTGAAACCCAGCTCTTCCATGACAGGAATCAGATCAGGATATTGTGTGCACAACGCATGTACGGATTGTGTCAGATCAATCGGTTTTAACTGCATATCGTATCGCCTCCGAACCATACCACGATGTTATTCTAACCGAATGCCCTCACTGATATCGTTATACCAGAAATAGCACCATACCATATATACCCTGCCGAATCAAGGTTGACACAATAGTATTTCAAGCTTTCAATTGACAGAACCTTTATTTGAAAAAGCTTTCACATCACGTATCAAATAACAACGACTATTTGTTGACATTCAAATACGCATCTGATACTATGAAATTGAGAACCGGCATGGTTGCCATAGA
>JAQVLL010000022.1 GCA_028704195.1 Smithellaceae bacterium | reverse complement strand
ATAAATCTCCCGGACCTCCAGCTGATGGGGGCCCAGGCTGTTCAGCCGATCGAAAAATATTTCTCCGGCATCCGTGGTGTTATAATAAATTCTTTGCAGCTGCTGGCGAATCCAGACCTCTTTGTGGGGCCAGGTGGAATTCAGAAGCGCTTCGTCAATCCAGGCACAGACGGCAAAGCGCGCCTGATCGTAATCATCCGGGGATATGTCCCCCTTTCGCAGGCCGTCTTCACTTTGTGACAAAAGCTTCTGGATGTTGTTTTTCAGCTGATCGCCGGAAAGTTTCCGGTTTTCGTCCGAACGCAGAAAATAATTCACATAAGCCACCAGCTCAATGAAATAATCACTTAGATGCATGAGATCTCCTTATGACCATTAATTCAATATCCGCGTCTCCGGGGGCATTATTCCAGTAAAGAGCGACGTTCCGGTTTTTGATGATGGATTCCCATTGTTCGCCACGATGGTTAATCAGGAAATATATCGCATTGGACCGGCGCGGCAGTTGCTGAGGAGGCTGCGGCTGATGTTCGAGATGAATACCCGGCAGGGCCCGGGCTACAATGTTCCGAAGGTCTTCTCGCGAACCCAGCTTGGCCAGCGTTGTCATCGTTTGGATGACAGCGGATGCCTCGTCATCGGTTCTGACAGACAGATAGAAACGGTTGTTTCCATGGAAAACGGAGGGCTTGAGATCCGCGCTGTAGAAAACACCGTCCCTGACTAAACGAATAATGTATTCCGGACCCGCGGTTATTTCATCCAGCAGATGAGAAATCAGATTTTGAGTCTCTAAATAGCAATGCCAGAGGCTGGAATGATCATACGGGGGAAATACATGATCGTCGGCGGAAAATTCACCCAGCACGTTGATACGATCAGAAAATGAAGACAGTTCTCCAATCAGCTGACGCAGCGCACCGTATACAATCCACGGATGGACCTTCGGCGTCTGTGTGTAATGATGCAACAGCGGGACATAACGATTCACGGAGCGCAGGGCAAGAATATAAACCATATCGCGTGAACCGAATTCTGCCGAATGCACGCCCTTTTTTCTCTTGTACTCTTCCAGCTGACGGCTGCGTGCGGTAATCTGGTCGCGAATTTCACCAATCAGGTTAAGCAGAGATTCCGATCCCGCAATCATCGGACAGGGTGGAATGTAATCCTTTGAAAGAATGACGCCGCCACCTCTTTTTTCAAGCCGGGCAATCTGAATAAGCTGATAATCACCGGATTGCTCCAGTTCATTTTCCCAGAAAAGCTTCAATACATAATGCAGTTTTTTCACATGACCAACGGGTCCCCCGGCATGCAAATCCTCAACTTCTTCCGATTCTGTTGTCGTGACAAATCTTTTCGTGGCACCGGTAAGATTTTCCAGATTTTCCACAACGGTCACATTTTCACCTGCACTATCCCAGGATTTCATGCCCAGGTAGACCTTGAGAGACCCCGCCAGGGAATCATCGAAAGAGCGAACGTTCATAACGGCATTTCCCGGGAAAACAACATAGGTCCCGTCAGGAAAAACAAAAGCGCCATTCTGGATCTCCAGAATTCTGTTGGCCAACCGCTTCTCCTTGATTTTCAGGTTGATCACGCCCCAGAAATGCGGAGTCATGAACTGCTTTACCGGCGTCAGCAGTTCGCGGAAGGACTGCTCCATCAGCTGAAAATGCTGAGGTTGTAAAAAAAGGCCCTGCTGCCAGAAAAGAGGTCTCTGAATGCTCATTGCTCCCGCTCACTTTTTTGGTCCGGCATATCTTGAATTTCCTGCCCAGACAGGTACAGGGAAATGTCCGTTGGTCCGGTTCTCTTGAAGAAAAACATCAGATTCACCGGAAGGGGGATCATCTTTACAGCCTGTTTTTTCTGGAATTCATAATATCCGGCAATCACCGCTACCTGTCTGGAACCTTCGGTTTTTTCCATGGCCCCATAAATATCCTGGCCTGGCTGCACAATCATCTTTTTCGCGTAATTTACGGTGGGGTCAAAACGATTACAGGCAAGCAGCCTGGCCATCCCGTCTTTTTCCTCCAGCAGCTGATGAAAAGCATTCGCGTCTGCCAATTGGTAAGCGCATAAAACAAGCGCGTGCGGAACGCCCCTGTATAAGTTCAACCGGCTGTCTCCCCTGAGATGAAAATTAATCCCGTCTTTGATATAGGGCGCATCTTTGGGAAAGTCTGTTGATTGAAAAAAAGCGCAGGAAGAAAGAATAAAAATAGAAAGAATGACACAAACAGAAATGAAAAGCCGGTGAAAATGAATTTTCATAAACATATCTTTTTTACTCCTTGACGTTGACTCGACTGAAATTATCAAAAACATCTCAACAGACGACTGAAAATTAATAATCGTCCTGCCGCAGCATGACGAAAAGTACGCCACTTCCGCTGCACAAGAACGCCCGGCACACACCTCCGGGTCAAAACACCGAATTCAAAAGATAGTATAGTTGTAAGGATATAATATATATTACAGCCGGCCGCCCGTCCCTGCAATGCAGAACCCGTCAGCAGGCAAATTTAAAAATTTTGCAGCCGTGCGCATCAGACATTGTCTTCCAATGGCTGATCACCACAGTCTTCCAGCATATTTATTTAACAAGTGTTTGGTTAAGAGACGGCGTATATATATTAAAAACGCAATGCCATGTCAATATGAAAATATTTTTTCTCAATGTATGTCGCTGTAACGCCCGTGACAAGCGATTCCTGTTACTTTGCCTCCATCGCCTGAAAGATTATGTAGCGCAACCGGCAGGGAAGGGAAACTGATTTTTACCACCTTAAACAGCCTGTTTCCCCTTTTTCATTCTGTCAAAGATTTCCTGGATTCACAAAGAGAAGAGGGGAATGCGAAATGCGGCAGCCAGACATTCGATATGATGGCCTTCCGGGAAAACAGTACCCTGTGTGTCGAAGATGATCTCGGAAAAAAGAAAGAACTGCACTGCAGTGAAAGATATTACGTACCTTCTGAAATCACCTGGTTATTAAAGACGCTGAATTTCAAGACCATCGATATTTACGGAGTAAAACTCGGCGCTTTCAGCCGAAACGATCATTTGTCAACCGAAGATTTTGAGATGCTTATCGTAGCAGAAAAAAGTAAATCAGCTCTTGGAATTATTGAAAAAATATGTATATAAAAAAACAGTTTCAATACGGCTGATGATCCGAAAAATCGGAAATGCAGGGTCTGCCGACACCCCCTGCAGACGCCAGGAGAAAAACTGACTGATCAATATGGAGGTTCATAGTGCCGGTTGCTGCATCACCTGAAAAAATCCCGGTCGTTTTATTGTATAATGTTGATCCGCAATGGACAGAGGCTGAAAAAGAGGAGGTCATCAGCCTTTCGACACAACTTGGACACGCGTTGATCGAAGTGGGTTACCCAACCGTTTTCGTTCCGGTTGCCGATGACGACATTGCCCATCATCTCCGGCCTTTTGATCCTTCCGAATACATTATTTTCAACTGGTGCGAAAGCCTTCCCGGTCTCAGACACAGCGAGTGGCTGGTGGCCAAGCGACTTGAAATGCTGGGGTTTACCTTTACCGGCGCCGATTCCGAAACGCTGGCGCTGGCGCAGGATAAATATCGCGTCAAGGTTCTGCTTGAACAGTCCGGAATCCCGACGCCCGCCTGGCAGATATTCCGTCATGGCGAGACTTGCAAGTGGAACCGTTTCCCGGCCATTGTCAAACCGATGAATGAACACTGTTCCGCGGGTATCACCCGCGAGTCCGTTGTGCTTAATCAAACAGAGCTGGAAAACCGCATTCCCTTTATCCTGGACACCTATCAGCAGCCCGCCATGGTTGAAGATTTTATCGACGGGCGTGAATTCCATGTATCGGTCTGGGGGAATGAAGAACTTACGGTGCTGCCCGTCGCGGAAATGGATTTCTCTTTCTTCAGCAATATCAAAGACCGGCTTTGTACTTATGATGCCAAATTTATTCCAGGTTCCGATGCCTACGAGAAAATAGAGACACGGCTTCCGGCGTCTCTGGCCGCCGATGAAAAGACGGCATTGGAAAAAGTCTGCTGTGATGCTTACCAGGCACTGGGATGCCGGGATTACGCCCGTCTGGACATCCGCTTGCGTGATCACATTTTTTATGTTTTGGATGTTAATCCCAACGCAGACATCAGCCACGAAGCCAGCATGGCCTGTGCCGCGGAGGTTGCCGGTATCTCCTACGGTCAGATGGGCAGCATGTTCGTGCGTCTGGCCGCCCGACGTCACCCTGTTTTTGGTAAAATGTCTGAGCCACAGGATCCGGCCAAAAAGCAATCTGCCATAAAACGTTCTCGCGCCAAAAGAGCTTCTTCTTATAAGGGACCTCAGGCTTCCTGAAAGAAACCCGCACCCTCGACGCTTCAGGTTTTTCAACCGGCATCCAACAGAACATGATGTAAAGATAATTACTTGATGTTCAAGAGGATTTGATGATTATTCAACCAAAAAAAAAGATTCCACTTCTTGTTCCAAAGATGGTATATGGACAGCGTTAACAAAACACATCCGGTTCAGGGGCAATGGCTAATAAAAACATTAAAATTAAAAATCTTCTAAATAAACAGGTGGTTATACTGGACGGGGCAACCGGCACCGAGCTGCAGAAAAAAGGGTTGCCTGCGGGGGCCTGTCCGGAAATCTGGTGTCTGAAAAACCCGACGGTCATTCAGGAAGTTCATGCTGCCTACGTGAAAGCGGGAGCTCAGATTATCTATACCTGCAGCTTCGGCGCGAATCGTTTCAAGCTGAAGCAATACGGCGTAAAAAAAGATGTTTATTCGGTGAACCTGGAGCTCGCGCGCCTGGCCAGACAGGCTTGTGGAAAAAAAGCGCTCGTTGCCGGGGATATCGGCCCTACCGGTTTATTCGTCGACCCCTTCGGTCCGCTCGGCTTTGAGGAAGCTGTGGATGCGTTCAAAGAACAGGCGCGCGGCCTGATCGACGGCGGTTGTGACCTGATCGTGATCGAAACCATGATTGACATCCAGGAAACGCGAGCAGCCCTGCTGGCGGTGAAAGAGCTTTCGGACATTTTTACCGTAGCGTCCATGACGTTTGAAAAAGACGGACACACACTGGGGGGCACCCCTCCGGAAAGTGCGCTCATCACACTGCAAAGCCTGGGTGCGGATGCCGTGGGGTGCAATTGTTCCGCCGGCCCCGAACAAATGGTGGAGTTTATCGCCGCGATGAAGCCATACGCGACGGTTCCCCTTCTGGCCAAACCCAATGCCGGAATTCCCCGGCTTGAAGGTTTAAAAACAGTCTTCGACATGGACGCCAAAACGTTTGCCGGCCATGCCCGAAAACTGCTGTCCGCAGGCGCCAATCTGGTGGGAGGCTGCTGCGGAACAACAGCGGAACATATCGCGGCTTTGACAAAAGCCATCGGTGGCAGAAAACCGCCAAAACCACGCCTTGCTTCCATAGCCGCTCTCAGTTCCCCGCGAAGCTTTCTGCATCTGGATGAAAATCAACCGCTCTTTGTGATCGGGGAAAGAATCAATCCAACAGGCAAAAAAGCCCTGCAGGAAGAGCTTTTGGAAGGCAAACTCTCTATCATCCGTCAGATGGCCCAGGAACAGGAAAGGCAGGGCGCTTCCCTTCTGGACGTCAACGTCGGCCAGCCGGGTATTGACGAAGTGAAGACGATCAAAAAAGTAATCAGTCTTTTATCCACGTCCACACGGCTGCCGCTGGTGATTGATTCCTCCAGGGTGGAAACTATTGAAGCGGCCCTCAGGATTTATCCGGGGCGCATGCTGATCAACTCCATTTCCGGAGAAAAAGAAAAGCTGGCAAGGCTCATGCCGCTGGCCGCAAAATACGGTGCGATGTTCATTCTGCTTCCGTTAACGGACGGCGATATTCCGAAAACCGCCAAAAAACGCCAGGCGGTGATTCAGGCAATTTTTCAAAAAGCCCAGAAGTTTGGCCTGACCAAAGACGATTTTGTCGTGGACGGCCTGGTGATGGCGGTTGCTTCAGACGCGCAGGCCGCAAAAGAAACTCTGGCCACCGTAAGCTGGTGCAGAAAAACCTTTAAGAGTAAAACCATCCTCGGGTTGTCCAACGTTTCTTTCGGCATGCCGGGACGCCCCTGGCTCAATGCCGCGTTTCTGGCCATGGCGCAGTACAGCGGACTGACCATGGCAATTGCCAATCCGGCCAGTGTGGAGCTGATGAACGTGAAAAAGGCGGGAGACGCACTCATTGCCAGAGAAAAGGCCGCCCTGCATTTTATTCATCATTTTGCACAGCCCGCCGGCGATGCTTCACCCAAAACGGTTTCGCCGGCTGCCGCCTCTCCCGAAGAAAAGGTCACCGCGGCTGTTCTGGATGGAGACCGGGAGCATATCACGGCTTTAATCGAGGATATGCTCAAAGCAGGCCGGCCGGCCAACCGGCTGGTTGATGAAATCCTGATCCCGGCCATTGTGCACGTGGGGGATTTATACGAGAAAAAAATTTATTTTCTGCCGCAGCTGATGGCGGCGGCAGAAGCCATGAAAAAAGCACTGGCTTTCCTGGAACCGCACCTTAAAAAATCGGCGGACGGCAATAAGGGAAAAGTGTTGCTCGCTACCGTCAAGGGTGACATCCACGATATCGGCAAAAACATTGTCGCACTGCTTTTGAGAAATTACGGTTATTTCGTCATTGACCTGGGCAAGGATGTTCAGTATGAGGACATTATTGAGGCAGCTAAAAAAGAAAAACCGGATGTGATCGGGCTTTCCGCCCTGATGACGACAACCATGGTCAATATGAAAGACATCATCAGCCTGGCGCGTGCCCGGGGAATCAAGACAGATTTTCTCGTCGGCGGCGCTGTGGTGACCCAGGCTTATGCCGAATCCATTGGTGCGTCCTTTGCCAAAGACGGCGTGGCCGCTGTCAGGGTCGTTGATCAATTACTGAAAAAATAAAACGAACGTTCATGGAAGCACGGAAACAAAATAAACTGATGGGAATTTGCGCATCGCTCGGTCTGCACGGGTTGGCGGCAGCCATCCTGGTTTTCAGTCTGTCCGGCAATGCAGTGATCCAGCGGGACTTAGGCAAACTGGATTTTATGTGGGTGTCCTTTGCCGCAAAACACGAATCGTCTCATGTACCCGTTCCGGAAAACCGCGTCTGGACTGCATCTGTTCCATCCATCAAAACCCGTGTGGCTCCAAAAGCAAGTGCCGCGAAACGCATCTATGAAAGTGGCGAAGCAGTTCCTTCATCAGTTAAACCGGCGGCCACTGACCAGGCGGCAGCTCCATCCAGTCATGAAACAATCAACTATACCGTGGCAGACAGCCAGGTCCCTGTTTCCGGCTCTGACAGGAATGGGGATACGGCCCTCCAGGAGCCCGCCGGTTCCAACAGCCATCCCTTTTACATCGAGAACCCGCCGCCCGGTTATCCGGAAGTCGCGAGGCAACAGGGCTATGAGGGCATTGTCCTTATTGGAGCTGAAATTCTTGTCAACGGCCGTGTCGGCGAGGCTGTTATCCGAAAGTCATCCGGCTATGCCGTTCTGGATCAATCAGCCATCCAGGCGGTCAAGGCCTGGAAATTTGAACCGGCAAAAAAGTCGGGCATCCCTTATAAAACATGGGCGGAACTGCCCGTCAAATTTGTGATCAGCAATCATAATTCCTAATCCTGGAAAATCTTTCTATCGGAGGAAAACGTCACATGAGCATTCAAAAGAAAAAGGAACGCCTTGGCGAAATCATCCTGCAGCGTTCCTTCAAATACAGTGAAAATCCGCCATTTACGCTGGCTTCGGGCCGGCAGAGCAATTATTATTTCAACTGCAAACCAACTACCCTGGATCCTGAAGGGATGAACCTGATCGGCGAAATTGTTTTTGACATGATTAAGGACGCACCGGTCACCGCGGCTGGAGGACTCACTCTGGGAGCCGATCCGATCGCCAATTCACTCGCCGTGGTTTCCTATCAAAAGGGCAGGCCGGTCAAATCATTTATCGTGCGCAAAGATGTGAAAGATCACGGCATGAAAAGCGCCGTCGAAGGCAATGTTGAAGCCGGCGAAACGGTTGTTATCATCGATGATGTGATCACCACGGGCGGTTCCACGATTACTGCTATTGAACATGCCCGCAGGGCCGGACTGGTCATTGACCGCGTGATCGCTCTGATTGATCGTGAAGAAGGCGGCAAGGAAAATATTCTCAAGCATGTCGATCGTCTGCAGTCTGTTTTTACCCGAACGGAAATCATGGCGTTGCGAGCGCAGAAAGCTGCCGGCCGTCATGAGTAAAAGAACACTGTCGGTCCTGGGTTGTATTCTGTCCATTTTTATAGTCGTTTCGATTTGCGCAGTCGCTCGTGCGTCGGTCGTTCCGGTAACCAGGTTCCGATCCGCGGAGATGCCGGGCGGAGTGCCCCCAGGCTGGGTTTTGGATAAAAAAGCCGGCACACCGACATTGAAAATCGGGAAAGACGGGGCAAGTTATTACATGCATTTATTCTCCCAGGGCAACACGTCTTTTGGCGTCCGCACATCTGCCCGGGTAAACGTGAAAGATTTTCCAATTATCTCGTGGCGCTGGAAGGTCAATAAACTTCCTGCCGGAGGAGATGTCCGCAAAAAAGAGACGGATGACCAGGCCCTGCAGGTTTATGTCGCTTTCAAGGAAACGGGATTCCCGGCCGTGCTGAACACGCCGGTCGTCGGCTACGTCTGGGACAATGAAGCCCCCAAAGGATGGAGTGGCCGCAGCAAGCAGATAGGCGGAGATAAAATGCGCTATGTTGTCCTGAGAAATAAAACGGACAAAACAGGCCAATGGTACACAGAACGGCGCAATATCTATGAAGATTATAAAAGGCTTTTTGCCGACATCAATGGCGGTGAACCGCTGGGCGTAACCACCGGCGTTCAGGTTCATATCAACACCCAGCGCACAAAGACTTCTGCCGAAGGCATGATTGGTAATATATTCTTCAGCAGTGAGGTGAAAGATATCGCGGTAACCCAAGCCGCCAAGGAAAAAATTGTCGCCCGAACCCCCGTTATTTCAGCCCCGAAACGGAAATCTATTCCGAGGGCCCCCATAGAAATACCGGGCAGGGAGGACTTCAGCAAGGCCAGCTGTCTCAATATCAGCGTTGAATTTGAAACCAATTCAACGTATGTCCATCAAAGTCTTGACAACAAGGCACCAATCATCCTGGAATATCTGGTGAAGAATCCGAAAGAGAATCTGACGATTACCGGCCACACGGACAATGTGGGTTCAGAGACTTACAACATGGAATTGTCCCGTCAGCGAGCCGAAGGTGTGAAAAATTATCTCGTCGAAAAATTCAGCATCGACCCGGAACGCCTGATCGTCAAAGGCGTAGGGTCATCCGAACCGATTGCCGACAACGGCACGCTGGAAGGTCAGCTGAAAAACCGCCGGGTCATGATTCAGGACTGCCCATAATAAACCAATCCACGGAATAAGGAGCGTAACAGGAATGCCTCAAGCAAATGTCCCGGAACCAACCATGCAAGGCGGCGATCAGTTAGGCGGCTTCAAAGTGCTGCGGGTGGAACCCATTGAGGCCATGCGCCTTACCGCGTATGAAATAGAACACATCAAAACCGGTGCAAAAGTTTTGCATCTGCATGCCTTTGACCGTGAGAATTTATACGCCATTGGTTTTCGGACACCGCCCGAGGACTCGACAGGCCTCCCCCATATTCTGGAGCATTCCGTTCTGGCCGGCTCAAAAAAATATCCACTCAAGGATGCCTTCAAAGAGCTGATACGCTCCACCATGCAGACATTCATCAATGCCTTTACCTACCCGGACAAAACGGTTTATCCGGTGGCCAGTCAGATCAAGACGGACTTCTTCAATCTTGCCCGCGTATACACGGATCTGGTTCTTCACCCCCGCATGCTCAAAGAAACCTTTCTACAGGAAGGCCATCACCTGGAATTTGCCGATCCCGGCAACATCGAAAGCGATCTGATCATTTCCGGCATTGTCTTTAATGAAATGAAAGGAGTCTATTCGTCCCCGGATTCACTGATGTACAAAGACATCCAGGAAAATCTTTATCCCGACACCATTTACGCCCTGGATTCCGGGGGCAATCCGGACGTAATTCCCGATCTGACGTATGAACAATTCAGGGATTTTCACCGGAAGTATTACTCTCCGACCAATGCGCGATTCTTTCTGTATGGTGATATTCCCACCTCCGACCATCTGCAGTTTCTGGCTGAAATACTGGACGGCTTTGACCGCGTGGATGTTGATTCTTCAATCAAAAGCCAGCCTTTTTTCCCCACACCAAAACGTATTACCGGAACGTACCCCGTGGATAAGAACGAATCTATCACGAACAGAACCGCTGTCAACATGGCATGGATGCTGGCTGAAAATAAAGATTTTGAAACAGCCCTTCTTCTGGAAATTCTTTCCGGTCTGCTGGTGGGCAGCGCGGCCAGTCCCCTTCGGCAGGCACTGATTGACTCGGGCCTCGGAGAGGACATGACACCCGTCTCCGGTATGGAATCGGATTTGAAGCAGTTGATGTTTTGCGCCGGTCTGCGCAATGTGCAACACAAAGACATCCAGAAAATTGAAAAGCTGATTCTTGGCTCTGTGGAAAATATTGTAGAGAAAGGATTTGACAGGGAACTGATTGAAGGCATTCTGCACCAGGTCGAATTTCACGGAAAGGAAATCTCCAGAGGCTCTTACCCCTATGGCATTACCCTGATGAGCAATGTCTTTCAGACCTGGCTCTACGACGGAGATCCCCTGGCAGGCCTTGATTTTGCAAAAGCCATTGAACGTATCCGAAATCTCTGGGCAGATGATCCGCAGATATTCCAGAAAATGACCCGAAAGTGGCTTGTGGACAATCCACATCGTCTTCTCGCCGTTCTGGAACCTGATCCCGACTTCAGCCGGAAGAATGAAGAAAAAATAAAGCGGAAGATGACTGCATTGAAAAACGGCTTTTCGAAGGAGCAACTGCGCGAAATCGATGAACAGGCTGCGCGTCTGAAAGCGTTTCAGGCCCAAACCGATTCGCCGGAAGCTGCGGCATCCCTCCCCAAATTAAGGCTGGCGGATATTCCCAGGCAGGTGGAAACCATCCCGACTGAACATAAGGTCCTTTCCTCTGTGCCGGTTCTGGAGCATGACCTGTTCACCAACGGGATTGCTTATATTGACCTGGCTTTTGATATTTCCCACGTGTCCGAAGACCTGCAGCCCTACCTGCCCCTTCTGGGAAAAATCACGGGCGGCATGGGGGCGGCGGGTTTTACGTATGACGAAATGTCCAGGCGCATCGCGCTCAACATGGGCGGATTCGGATATGACCTCACCGCCGGATTTCTGGTCGACGCGACAGACATCTGGCAAAAAATGATCTTCTCCTTCAAGGCGCTCTATCGCAATATCCCGGAAGCAATTAATATCGTGTGCGACATCCTTTGCGCAGGAGATCTGGATCACAAAGCAAGAATGCGCGATTTAATCGCTGAACGAAAAAACGGTCTTCAGTCCTCCGTTGTTCCGTCTGGTCATGTCTTTGCCAAACGGGCGGCGGGTGCCGCGCTCACACTACCTGCATACCGCGACGAACAATGGCACGGCCGGACCCAGCTGCGGTTTGTTCAGCAACAATCGGATAATTCCGATGCGGCACGGAAAAATCTGCGCGAGAAACTGGAACGGCTAAAGACCATCATCTTTACCCGGAATAACCTGCTCATCAACATGACCGCAGGGGCCGATGGCCTGGCGATGGTCCGGGAGAATATCGAACGGCTGCTTACAAAACTGCCGGCGGGCCAACGTCCGGGCAGACCGGACCAGCCGGTACTTGCACCTGTTTCCGCTGGAATTGCCGTTCCCACGCAGGTGTCTTATGTCGCCCGCGCAATGAAAGCCCCTCCGTACAATGATCCCTCATCGGCAATCCTGATGCTGACATCCCGGGAGCTTTCGAACAGTTACCTCTACAAGCACATCCGCGTTCAGGGCGGTGCATACGGAGGCATGTCCTCCTTCGACGCGACGCTCGGCATTTTTGCGTTTCTTTCATACCGTGATCCGCATATTGCCAAAACGCTGAGAGTCTTTCAGGAAGCGCAGAAATTTTATTCCGAAAACGATATGCAGGCCGAAGACATGGAAAAGGCCATTATAAGCGCCCTCGGCGCGCTGGATAAACCGCTGGATCCGTCCAGCCGCGGCTATGTTGCCATGATCCGCCATTTCGTCGGCGTGACAGATCAAATGCGTCAGTCTTTCCGTGATCAGATTTTTTCCGCAACGCCGCAAAAGGTAAGAGAAACGCTGGCCGGCTATTTTGAAAAGGCCTCCCGGTCTAAAGCCGTCGCGGTGATTTCGGCACAGGAAAA
>JAQVLL010000021.1 GCA_028704195.1 Smithellaceae bacterium | reverse complement strand
CATAAGTTTATCCGGGAATGACATTGCCAGGGACATCGCCCGGGAAACGGGCAAACCGCTGACCGCAACCAGCGCGAACCTCTCCGGCGCACCCGAATGTGAAGATGCTAATCAGGTCATCCGGCAAATCGGCAATAAAATAGAAGCTATCGTTGACACGGGGAAAACAGGGAGCCGTACCGGCTCCACCATCATTGACGCATCTTGCGAACCTGTCCGGATCATTAGACCCGGTGCAATTGCCAGCGAAATCATTCAGAATTGTGTGGCTCTAAAATAGTTTTCCTGCCTCCGCACAGCATCAGAATCAAAGGCCGCGCTGGTAATCAGGGCGAAGCAGTCTCTCATCGCGGACGTTAAGAACCTTATCTACCATAGCAATCATTTTTTGCTTGTCTTTTTGAAGTGTACCGGTAATCGGCAGGTAGTTGGAGGCATGAGAGCCGACAAACTTCAAATTGTCCATCGTGATATTTTCAAAAATCTGCTTCATCTCAGTCAGGGTTTCAAAGGGATCGAGCAGCTTAAATTCACCGTTCTGAACCTGACGGTACAGAACGGTTCCCGGCACAGGGGTGACGGTCAGGGCGGCCAGATAACGGGGTTGTATCTCGTTACAGATTTTAGCCGTGGCAAGCGCATGTCGAACCGAAGCCTCTCCCGGCCCCGCCAGCCCCAAGAGAACCATGACGGATAAATTGATGTCCGTTTCCACCAGAAGGCGCCCGGCCCGAAGCATTTCATCGTATCCCACGCCTTTTCCGACTTTCCTGAGCAGTTCGTCATCGCCGGTCTCCACCCCGATATAGGCTTTCGTCAGACCTGCCGTTCTCAGTGCCCGCAATTGGGCGGGCGTTTTGGAAAGCGTGCTCTGGGGTCCCACATAACTCCCGACATGGCGCAAAGACGGAAAAGTTGCATAAAGCCTTTCAAGGATGACAAGCAGGGTGTCCGTGTCTATGGCAATCGCATCGCCGTCGCAAAGAAACACTTTTTCCACATCGCCGTAATAATCTTTCGCCATGCGGATATCTTCCAGGATCTCGGCAATGTCGCGCACGCGATACTTCTCGCCTTTATACATGCCGCAGAATGTGCACTGATTATGGGAGCAGCCGATGGTACACTGCAGCAGGTAGCTGTTGGCTTCGCTGAAGGGCCGGTAAATATTTCCTTCGTATCTCAAATGATTTTACCTTTATTTTTCCGGTTCAAAATCAAATCACCCGGCAGAGAACGACTGGGTACCGTATGAACTTCGAACTACGAGCCACGTGTCACCTTCAGGTGATGAGCTAAAGCAGCCGTTCCGCCCCTGAAACGATAACACTGGTTTTAAAGGTGCTCTTCGGATCCTTCGTAAAGACAAGCATGAAAGGAATCTGTCCGTTAGGAACCACCCGTTCATTGAGATCGTTTTTTCCTTCCGGCATGGAAAGTCTTTTCATCATTTCTTCTTCGGGAAGAGTGGCGAGTTCCTGATCCGTCAAAACATTCCCTGCATAACTCACGCGTTCGCTTAAAATAACGGAATCGGCATCGAGCAGCTCCACCTTGATCATAATACGGGCGATGGCAAAATCAGACTGATTCAAGACGGTTCCTTCCACAATCCGGATGCTTCTGCCCAGAGCATCATTATGCACAAACCGCTGCCGAAAATCCTGCACCTTGACGAATCCTGCCACATATTGACCTGTTGAAGGATTTGACCCGCCAAACCAATTGATAATCTGCTTTACTCCGTGTTCCCCGAGTTTCATGTAGCGTTCTCCGATCTTCGGGAAGATCACAAAAGAAACAACGGCCGGGATCACGAAAACAACCAGAATCGTCCAGAGTAAAGCCATCCATCGCCTGCTCTTCTTACGAATCGGTTGTGGCGGCTGTTCTTCGGGTATATCCATGGTTTCACCCGTATCATCCAGTTCTTCAGTTTCCCTGGAAAACGTGATATCCGCAAGCTCCAAATCGGCCTGGTTGGCCATTTCGGGTTCTGTTGTTACATCTTCTGTTTCGTGGTGTTCAGGAGACACCTCGTCGTGGTCGTGAATGACGTCCGTGGTATCTTCTTCGGGTATTTTTTCGGCGGTCGGGGGAGCAGCCGGGGTGACGGCCGGGGAAGCGTCGGGGGTAACGGCCGGCTCAAATGCCAATCGGGTGGATGGTTTTTCCGGCTCGACTTCTTTTGTGAAGACGGGCAAAACCGGAGACGCAGCGGCTGGCGGATGCGATTTCAAGGGATTTTCCTGAAAGAAAACATGATGGCAACGGCTGCAGCGCATCCATAAACCGTCGCCTTCCATATTCAAATCATCAAAACGGAATTTTGTGCGGCACTGTCTGCACTGTATAATCATGGGTTCCCTCTTTTTATCTAATCAACATCTGTCCGAATCACATAAACATCGGGTAAAAAGCGATACTGCTCGTTGAAATCCAGTCCGTAACCAACTACAAACCCGTCGTCCATGCTGAAACCGACATAATCCGCTTCAAACGGAACTTTTCTTCTTTTCCGCTTGTCCAGGAAGGCACAGACTCTGATGGATTTCGGATTTCTTCGCTTTATATGATCAACGATGGACTGCAAGGTTAAACCGGTATCCACAATATCTTCAACAATCAGAATATTCCTTCCTTCCACAGGCAATTCAACATCCTTGGTGATCACGACATTGCCCGAACTTTCAGACCCGGCACCATAGCTTACAGCACGGATAAAATCGGTCTGACAGGGAACGGCCATCGCTCTTACCAGATCCGACATGAAAACAAAAGCACCTTTAAGAACGCCGATCGCTAGGATTTCTTCCCCGGCACAGTCACGGGAAATCTGGTCGGCCAGTTCCTGGACACGCCTGGATATTTCGGGTTGGGGGATAAGAATTTCCTTTGATAGTCCAGTCATTTCGGATTGCTCCATTCCTTCGTTCAATCCCGCTGCTGCCCGACGGGTGATGATTCTTTGCAGCTTGCTGCGAGGTGGTTGATCTCTTGCAGATTATAACCCAAGTTTCCTTCTTCCTGTCAATAAAAAATCAAAAATTATCCTGGTAGATTGACACGAAACTCTCTATATTTTTCCAGACCATTTTTTCCGCTGCTTCAATTTCATCCCCGTTTTGAAATTCCGATGAAAGACTAAGAAATATGGAATTAAGCGGTGACAGTTCCTTTCCAAACTTTTCATAGTCAATATGGCTTATCATATACTGCGATCCGTCAAAATAGTATTTACCCAGCCGGTTGGCCGAAGGCGATCGGAAGGGCCAGGTTATCTTCCAGCCAAAATATTCCAAGGCAATATCCTTCAGTTCCTGCATGTCAAACACCTCGGGCTTGATGTCCTGTCCAACCCGGTTGGCAATCAGACGAAAATATGTAACGACCAGATCAATGTCTGTCAGGCACAAACCGTAAAGGTACCAGTCATCCATAATTTTCAATAGGATGAGTTGCTGAGAAAGCGGAATAAAATGATGGCTGGGACACAAATGATTGGCGCAGACATCCCGTCCGTAAAATGACACCGTCCGCATATCAACCCCGTTGTTCTGCATGGGATGAACAAGACAGCCTACTCTTTTTTCTTTGTCATCAAGAAAGCCAAGATATTCACAGCAATAGATCACTTCGTACCTTTTTGTGAAATCTTCCGCGGCAAAGGTTGCCTCAGCATAGAGATTCAGATCATCCGGCGTTTTGACCAGCTCGCTAAATCGTTTTGTACGGGTGCGCAGCCTTTCTGTAAGCGCCTCTCGCGAACTGTCCACGTAATTATACAGACCGCAGCACGCACCGCAGGATTTCCTCTCATCCGGCTGACATAAAACCATTATTTCAGAAGACGAAGACATGGTCAGCTTTATAGGAGGATTGGCGTTGCAGGTCAAGAATAAAAATGGTATTACCGTTTCGTATTTCCGGGTCGGCTTTTCAAGCCCAGAAAGATCGGGACCGGTTTTACCGACGTATTCAATCAATGCAGCTGTGGAACCTCCCCCCTGAAGGCCCCGTTATCCTTCAGGAGCGGTTTGGAAAAACAAAAAAACAGGAAACAGAAAAACAATGGGATTAATCGAAACGATCAACCTTACCAACGGACTGACGCTGAACATCAGTGACGCCTCTAGGCGCATTGCCAAAGATACCATAAAAGTGGAATTATATTTTCAGGTAAAAATCGAGGTTTTGGATTCGTTTTTCGCCTCCCCCGAAGACTGTCGTCAGCTGAAAAATATTTTTGGAGATGAACTGACTTACGAACACAAACTGGAAAGATCATTTGTCAATGACAGCGATGAAGAATCCGTCCGTACCGAGCTTTTAAACACCTTCAAGAAAAACTCTCTCGCTTATCTTTCGTCCCCGAATTTCGCAAAGAAAATGGCATTGTCTCTGCTCAGAGACATCAAGCTGAATCCCTTCAAGTATCGGGCCGCCCCTTATCCGGAACGAGCAGAATAACCCCCAACGCACCTTCTTGAAACGGAAAGGAAGTCATGACCCAGAACATTCACGATGAGCTGTTGACCATTGCCGAAAAACCAAGCCGCTATATCGGCACGGAAGTCAACTCCGTCAGTAAAGACAACGCCGATGTCCGCTTTTTGCTTGCCTTTCCCGATACCTATGAAGTGGGCATGTCCCACCTGGGGATGCAAATTCTCTACGCTGTATTGAATGCGCTTCCCGGTGTTGCCGCCGAAAGATGTTTTGCTCCCTGGCCGGACCGTGAACGTCAGCTTCGCGATCATCACCTTCCCCTGACATCGCTCGAATCCGCCAGGCCAATGGGGGCTTTCGACATTATCGGCTTTTCGCTGCAGTATGAATTATCCTATACGAACATGCTCAACATGATGGACCTGGGGGGAATCCCGCTTCGGTCGGATGACCGCCGGGAGAATCACCCGCTGATCATCGCCGGGGGTCCCTGTACATTCAATCCCGCCCCTCTTGAAGGATTTATCGACGCATTCGTCATCGGCGAAGGGGAAGAAGTTGTTACGGAAATTACCGCCGCTGTTTCCTCGGCGAAAAAACAATCTCTTTCCAGAGGGGCTGTGCTCGAAAAGCTGTCCGGAATCAGCGGCATTTATGCTCCTCGTGTACACGGCAAAAACGCAATCATCAAAAAAAGAAAAGCCGTTGATCTGAACGACTGGCCTCACCCCGTCGCGCCGATTGTACCGCTCATGCAGACCGTCCACGACCGCATTGTACTGGAAATCGCACGAGGCTGCACCAGGGGATGCCGGTTTTGCCAGGCAGGCATGATCTGGCGTCCATACCGGGAAAGAAACGCCCGGCTCATTATGAAAATGGCTGAAAAGGCCCTTCAGGCAACCGGCCATGATGAGATATCGCTTCTGGCGCTCAGTTCCGGGGATTACAGTTGCATTCAGCCGCTCATCCGGAATCTCATGCACAAGCATGGCTCCGAAAGAGTCGCGCTCGCCCTGCCCTCGCTGAGAGTTGAATCGCTCAATCGAACCCTGATCGAAGAAATCAAGCGTACGCGCAAAACCAGCTTTACCCTGGCACCCGAAGCGGGAACGGACAAAATGCGTCAAATCATCAACAAAGGCAATATCGCCGCAGACCTGCTCTCCTCCGTGGATCAGGTGTTTGCCGCCGGCTGGAAAACCATCAAACTGTATTTCATGATCGGTCTGCCGCATGAAGAAGAAAGCGATCTGGCCGGCATCATTGACCTGGGCTATCAGGCACTGCGGGCGGCCCGTCACCGCGGTCAGGTCACCATCAGCCTTTCCACATTTGTCCCCAAACCTCACACTCCCTTTCAGTGGGCAAAACAGCTGTCACTCGACGAAACGTATGCCCGGCAGAATTTTATCCGGCAGCGGATGAACAACCGCAATCTCAGCGTCAAATGGCATGACGCCCGGATGAGCCTGCTGGAAGGACTGTTTGCCAGGGGCGATGAAAGAATCGGGGATCTGCTTCTTTGCGCCTGGCAAAAAGGCTGCCGCTTTGACGGCTGGAGCGAGATTCTGCGCTTTGACCTGTGGCAGGAAGCCATCCGGGAATCCGGAATATCAATTGACGACTATCTGCGGGAACGCTCCGCCGGAGAGTCCCTGCCCTGGGACAACATCGACTGCGGTGTGAGCCGTGATTTCCTGCTTTCGGAAAAACTGAAGTCCGATGAACAAAAATCCACGCCGGACTGCCGCCAGGATGCCTGTCAGAACTGCGGGGTATGCGATTTTTCGGAAATACAAAACATTTTTTCAGATCCGGACCTTCCCCCAATCCGGACGGAAAGCATAGCAGCCGCCCCGCGCAACAGTGAAAAAGTTTACCGTCTGAGCTTTGCAAAAACCGGCCGTGCCCGCTTTTTATCGCATCTGGAACTGGCCATGGCACTCACCCGCGCCCTGCGCCGCAGTTCCCTTTCACTTTGCTATTCAGCGGGATTTCACCCGCATCCGAAAATATCCTTTGCAACCGCCACATCCGTGGGAATGTCCAGCCTGGAGGAATACATGGATGTTACGGCCTCCGAATATCCCCATGATCTGTATTTCCTGAAAAGTGAAATCAATGACGCCCTGCCCGCCGGATTGGAGATCACTGAAATCCAATTGCTTTCCTATGTCGCCAAAGACCTGGCCCGTTCACTTCATGGCTTTACCTACGACATAATGCTGCCTGCCGACATGAAAGAAGATCAGTTAAATAACATGAAAGATAATATTGAAGGATTTCTGGCATCAACGTCGTTCACGATTTCCAGACAGTCCAAGAGGAAAACCGTCACCCGCGACATCCGCCCCTTTGTTGAGGGATTGACCTTCAATGCCGCAGAGAAAAAAATCACCGCCTCGCTGCGTCATGCGCAAACCGGCTCCACCCGGCCCATTGACATTATTGGGCATGTTTTAGGTTGTTCCGCCGCCCAGTCGCAGCAGATTCAGGTCATCAAAACCAAAACCATCCTGGCCTGAAAAGGGATAATACGCCTCCGCACCTGTCAAAATAAGACCTGTCTTTGGCCTCCCTCTGTTTTCCTGAGGGCTTTTGAATTTCCTCTTGCATCACATCGGCAAAGTTGTAATATAGCGCCATTTGGAAAACGACCGGCAGGCAACCGGAAGGTGAAGTGCCGGTATTGAACTTGCAGAAGGCTCTTAACAGAAAATGGAGTGATCCCCGTCCGGCGGTCCCAACCCGTCATTATCGGTGCTGATATGCTGAACCTGATCGTTAATCAATTAAATCAAACACCCCATCAAACGATGCCATGGAATCTCGATCGGAAATGTAAAGGAGGAAAACAATGAATCTTGATGCATTATTTTATCCCCAAAGTATAGCCGTCATCGGCGCGTCGGACAACCTGGGCGGAGGGAAAATGCCCTATTTCCAGATCCAGCAGATGAACGGTTATGCCGGAAAGCTTTATCCCGTCAATCCCCGCCGCCCGGAAGTCGCGGGCGTCAAGGCCTATCCGTCAATCAACGACCTTCCGGAACCGGTCGATTATGCCCTGGTGGCTGCACCGGTCGAGCAGTCCATCGACATCGTCAGGGCTGCCGTGCGCAAGGGCATCAAGTTCATCCATTTCTTCACCTCGGGATTCGGCGAAACGGGCAATCTGCAAATGGAGAAAGACATGGTCCGGGAGGCCCGCAAAGGCCATCTGCGTATCGTTGGACCCAACTGCATCGGCGTGCAATGCTACGAATCGAAGCTGTCCTTCAAGCTCCTGCACGATCAGGAAGAGCCGGGCGCCGTCGCCTTCCTGGGGCAGTCCGGCGGCATTACGTCGAGTTTTGCAGCCATGGCCACAACCCGCCATATCTGGCTCAACAAAGTCGTTTCCTACGGAAACCAGATCGACCTGAAACTGGAGGACTACCTGGCATACCTGGCGGACGACGACAGGATCCGCCTGATCGCCTGCTATGTCGAAGACATCAAGAATGTCTCCGGATTCCTCAAAACACTCAAGAGGACAACGGCCAGAAAGCCCGTGCTCATCCTTAAAGGCGGCAGAACAGAGCAGGGTTCGAAAGCGGCGGCCAGCCATACGGGCGCCATGGCCAGCAACTACGTAATCTGGTCCGCGGCCGTGCGGCAGCATGGGGGCCTTTTGGTGGACGACTTTGATCAACTGATGAACCTGGCGATGCTGGGCACCGCGAAAAAACTCCCGGGCGGCAGACGCGTCGGGTTTCTGGGCGCTGGCGGCGGCGTTTCGGTATTATTTGCCGACCTGGCCGTTGCCGCGGGGCTCGAGCTTCCCGAACTGGGACCCCGCGCGCAGCAGATGATCAACGAAAAAATCAGGGGCGTCAACACCTCGACGACCAACCCCGTCGATCTGGGCGCCTTCGGCTTTGACCTCAACGTCATGCTGCATACAATGCAGGCCATGGATCAGGACGACAATATCGACGTGATCATTCCCTACTTTGACGTCGAATACCTCATCCAGGCCGAGATGATTCTCCAGATCAAGAACAGCGCCGACACGATCATGCAAATGGCCGAAAGCATCAGGAAACCGGTGATTCCCGTTCTCATATCCTTTTTGGAAAACAACCTGGAAGCCGAGCGTATCAGGATCGATACCTTCAAGTCGCTGCGTAAGGCCGGCTTTCCCGTTTACGGAACGATCCAAGAGGCCGTCTATGCCATCGAGACGTATTTCGAATGGGTGGAAAAGAGGAAATCCCGTTAGAGAGGCAGATCGTTTTTTGGATTAGTTGCAAGAACCGCGGGTGTCAAATTAAGACAATTAAGTGTTATGTCCCCCGAATTAAGACAATTAAGTGTTATGTCCCCCGAATTAATCCCCGAATTAATGCGAATTACGCGAATTAATCGCATATTGTGTATCACCACTCCCGATACGCACCATCGGGGTGGTCTCCTCACAATGATTGAAAACACTGAAATACAAAGGGTTTACCCCATTTCCAGCAGGATCTTGTTGAGTTCTTTGATCTCGTCGCGTAATGCGGCGGCTTTTTCAAACTCCAGATTCTTGGCCGCCTGTTTCATTTCCGCCGTCAGATTTTTAATGAGCGCGGGTAAATCTTCTTCTTTAACCGGCATACCCCTTCCCTCTTTATCCACCGGCACGGTCAGATAATCGGCTTCGTAAATGGAGCCCAGAATGTTGCTGATTGATTTTTTGATGGTTTCGGGCGTGATGTTGTTTTCTTCGTTGTATTGCTTTTGAATGACGCGACGGCGTTTCGTTTCGTCGAGACAGGCCTGAATGGATTTGGTGATTTTGTCGGCGTACATGATGACCCTGCCTTCGACGTTTCGTGCGGCGCGGCCGCTGGTCTGAATGAGCGATCGCTCGGAACGCAGGAATCCTTCCTTGTCCGCATCGAGGATCGCCACCAGTGATACTTCAGGGATATCCAACCCCTCGCGCAGCAGATTGACTCCGACCAGCACATCAAATTCTCCCAACCGCAAATCCCTTATAATACTGACCCGCTCCAGTGTGTGGATATCGGAATGCAGGTAGCGCACGCGGATACCCAGTCCGCTGTAGTAATCGGTCAGATTCTCCGCCATGCGCTTGGTCAGCGTGGTGACCAGTACCCTTTCCTCTTTTTTGACGCGGATACGGATTTCTTCCAGCAGATCATCCACCTGGTGCACGGCGGGTTTAATTTCGATTTCCGGATCCATGAGACCCGTCGGGCGGATAATCTGCTCAACCCTCACTCCGCGGGTTTTCGTCATCTCATACTGGGCGGGCGTGGCGGAAATGTATATCCTCTGATTGGGCAGCGCCTCGTACTCTTCAAAGGTCAGCGGCCGGTTATCCAGCGCGGACGGCAAACGGAATCCGTATTTGACAAGCGTTTCTTTGCGGGACCGGTCTCCGCGGAACATACCTGCCAGCTGCGGCAGCGTGGCATGGCTTTCGTCAATGATGATCAGCGTGTCCTTCGGCAGATATTCCATAAGTGTGGGCGGCGGTTCGCCGGGCTTGCGTCCGGTCAGGTGACGGGAATAATTTTCGATGCCCTGGCAATAGCCCATCTCTTCCATCATTTCCAGATCAAAGTTCGTGCGCTGCTCCAGGCGCTGCGCCTCCAGCAGCATATTCTGGGCTTTATAACGAGTCAGCGTTTCGGCCAGTTCGACCCGGATATCAGCCGTGGCCCTTTTGAGATTGTCCTTTGTGGTAACGTAATGACTGCCAGGATAAACCGCTGTTTTCGTCATCGAGCCCAGCTTCTTTCCGCGCAGAGGATCAATCAGATAAATACCTTCTATCGTATCGCCAAAAAATTCAACTCTGAGCGCCTGCTCATCTTCGTATGTCGGAAAGATTTCCACCACGTCGCCGCGCACACGGAATGTTCCGCGGTGGAAATCAATATCGTTTCGTTCATACTGGATTTCAATCAACCTTTTTAAGATTTCGTCACGGGGCATCTCACCGCCAACTTCCAGCGGCACAATCATTCCCAGATACGCTTCCGGCGAGCCCAGGCCGTAAATGCACGAAACACTGGCCACAATGATCACATCGCGTCGCGACAGAAGCGCATGAGTCGCCGCGTGGCGTAGCTTGTCGATTTCCTCGTTGATCGCTGAATCCTTTTCGATATAGGTGTCCGTGGAAGGCAGGTAGGCTTCGGGTTGATAGTAGTCGTAATAGCTGACAAAATACTCCACGGAATTGTCGGGAAAGAGGCCCTTGAATTCTTCATACAACTGCGCAGCCAGTGTCTTGTTATGCGCGATAATCAGAGCTGAACGCCCGGCACGCTCAATTACATTGCCAATCGTGAATGTCTTGCCGGAACCGGTGACGCCTAAAAGCACTTGATGGCCTTTGCCTTCAGCAAGGCCTTCCACCAGCTTATTAATCGCCTGCGGCTGATCCCCGCTCGGAATAAAATCCGTGATCAGTGAGAATTTTTCCATAAAATTATGATAACCATAAATGATTTCTGGATTGCCCGGTCAAAGCCTGGCAATGACAAGGTGGCTTTTGCAAATTTATCCCGTCTAATCCGCAACAACTGCACAATATCTATCAAATATTATTCATAATGTCCGTAGTGCCTTTATGTCATTGCCCGGCAAAGACCGTGTAATGACGATGCTATGCCAGCAAACATGCCACTGCCCGTTTTTGTTTTGTCATTGCGAGCCGACTCTCAGTCGGCGTGGCAATCTCATATTCCATCGAATAAATCTTTCCATTCACTATTCATCTCTTCCACCAATTGAATCTTCTTTGCCCTTGAACCACCCTTAATTTGCTTCTCTCTGGCAATGGCATTGTTGATATCCTCATAAACTTCGTAAAACACTAATTTATCAACATTATATTTTTTCGTAAAGCTGTCCAATAATTTATTTTTATGTTCAAATACTCTTCTGTTCAAATCATTTGTAACACCTGTGTAAAGCACAGCATTGTTTTTATTTGTCACGATGTAAACGTGAAATTGTTTATTCATGCAACATCCATTTACTAATCAAAGGTACTGAGATTGCCATGGCTCCTGAGCGTCGCCTCGCAATGACATCAATATTTGTACCTTGTACCTTGCACCTTGGCCCTTGAACCTTGGCCCTTGTCCCTTACTCCTCACAAAAAGAGGACTGGTTCCCGCAGTATCGCCTCCCTCGCCCTCATCGCGCAGGCAGCCGTTTCCGGATGCGTATCCTTGAGCGAAGCGATCTGTCTTAAATTATCTCCCGTGCGCAAAACCAGCGTTGCCATGTCTCCTTCGGCAATGCCGGTGGTTTTGATGACATCATCCCAGTTTCGTCCACGCGCCCAGTAATACATTGCCACGCCGGCCGATGGATAAAGCTGTGGACTTTTAAAACCCGCCGCTTGCAGCCGTCCTGACAGAGGACGGACCGCCACCAGCATTTTACGCAGGGCTGACATCAGCTTATGCGGAAGTTCCGCAGTTGCCAGATGGATTTCATCGTCCCGGTCATAAGCAAATACCGCCACCATCGCCGCCAGCAGTTTTTCATTGTCCACCGGAAAAGCGTTTTCACGTAGACATTCGGCAACCAAAAGAGGATAATCCAGCCTGAGACGCGCCGCCCAGCGTCCATCTTCGGTGAGCCTGCCTGCCGCATCCACAAAGCCTTCCCCATGCAAAAATTTCAAATGCCAAGAAAAATCCTTCCACAGCCTGTCGGCGGCGGACGTAATTTTTTTATCAATTTTGTTTTGCTGCCAGGCGGCCAGAGATTTTTCAAATATTTTTTTCACATCAGCAGGTGTCTGGGATAACATCAGATTCAACACCATGGCAAAGTCATTCTTCAATTGGCTTATGATATCTTCCGGCGCGGCTGACAGCATTTTCCTGATATGTCCCAGATCCATAAACCGGCCTTGCACTGCCAGCATAAAGCCTATTTTGTCCTGTCCGCGCCTTCCCGCACGTCCGGTCATCTGCCGGAATTCG
>JAQVLL010000369.1 GCA_028704195.1 Smithellaceae bacterium | reverse complement strand
CCAGCTTGCCCATGAAATTATATTCAAACGTCCCGACGTTAAACAGCGGAAGCAACCTGAATACCATTATCCCCTTGCTGTTGGGTTGATTAAAGATAACGCCCCTGGCCGCAAGATCCTTCACCTTTCTGTTGATTTGTGCTTCTGACAACCCGCTGGATAACTTCAGCTGTTCCATCGTTTGGGATTTTTTTTCTTGGAAAGAAGCGATAAAATCCACTTCATCTTCCATTATAAAATATTTCAAAAGTTGAATAAGCGTATCGTTGACAGGAAGCGGAGTGCCTCCTGCCTGGCTTATGATTTCACCGGCTTTTTTGTATTTTTCATCCATGTTCATACTCATCACTCCCGTTAAAATTAAGAATCGCTTGTAAATATCTGCAAAAGCACTGCAATCAAATCTTATGTTAAGCTATTATTACTCCGGCGTTTCACGCCACCTCTACCCTGAACGGCATACGCGCCGGCAGAAGACAAATCCGTGACACTCATTTATATATTTAGCTGCCGTAGCAATAGTTTGCTCACCGACGCCTTTAATGCCGGACACTATAGGAGGGTCGCCTCTCCTTGTCAACGAATATGAGAGAACAAATTACAGGTTTTGTTCCTGCATTTATAACTTGATAATATCTCATCTATTCTAGTATCATCTATAAAAATTTACGGCTCAGGAGGTCCCATGAAAGCATCAAAACGCTTTATGACATGCATATTGACGGTCTTATTGATTTGCTTTCTTTTCAGCATCGATGTTTCCGCCCAGCGAACCATTGTCATTGCGGTGGACAGCGGCAACTGGGCGCCTATGAAGATGAAAGAGGCTGACGGCGAGCTTACCGGCTTTGAAATTGACATGATCAAGGCCATCAGCTCCGAAGCCGGATTTCAAGTCAAGATCATCGAGGTCCCCTGGGAGAAGCTCTTCGATGATCTCGACGCGGGAAAGGTCGATGCGGTCATGGCCTCGGTGAGCATCACAGATCAAAGAAAAGAAAAGTTTGATTTTTCACAGCCGTACTTTTCTGCGGAACAGCTTCTTGTTGTGCAGAAGGCGTTGGCCTTGTCATCCCTGCAGGGCAAAACGATCGCGGCCTTTGAAGCGACAACAGGGGCTGCCGTGCTCAAGAAATCCAAATTGATTAAAAAGAAATTCTACCCGGTCGGCGACACGGAAAAAGCTTTCAACGATTTGGCGGAGGGCAAGATTGACGGTGTGATCTGTGATACCCCTCTGGCAATCAACTTCTGTTTCAGGCGTGATGCGTATCAGGGAAAGTTCGCCATCGCAAGCGAAAGAACTGTTCTGGGCAAACCTTCAGAAAAAGAGGACTACGCGATAGCGGTGAAAAAAGGAAATGTTGATACCCTTTTTCTCCTGAACAAGGGCATCAAAGCTGTTCATGCAAAGGATATTGATGCCACTCTCAAGGCCAGGTGGATCTGGTGGTAGGAATTTCTACACGCCGGACTACGACAACAGAAGGCCCCTGATCAAAAAATGGGCTGAACTATGCTTGAAGATGTGATAAAAAACATACAGGCAGTTACCACTAATCACGAAATGAATGGAGGATTTATGATGAAACACAGGTTTCTCGTCATTTTTTGTCTTGTCTTCCTGATGAGCGGATGCGCAGGCAAGATGGCCCTCACCAAAGGCCAGTCCGATATTGATCTTTCAAACAAATCCATTGCTTTACTTACCCTCAAGATATCAAACCAGCACAAACCAAAACGTCAGGTAAATTTACATAGCGTCCTGATTTGCCCTCAATCCGAAATAAACTGCAAACGTGATCTACCTGCCTACCCTGGAAGCCCTTATAAGATTTATAAAAAAGAAAAAAATAGTTTTAATGAATATTTGCTGAGTTTTGCACTGGAAAGCGGCGCTTATAACATTGATGGCTTCTATATTACATACAATATTCCCATGCTTGTTGCCGGAGTTGGGTATGGTGAGCTGAAGTTAGAAACAGAGATTAAACCAAATTCAGTCAGTTATCTTGGGCATCTCAATATCACACTCCGTGAAAAGACAGGCGATACCGAAATAAGTGCCGGGAACGCCATACCTCATATGGATCAATCTATAGCCGGTTTTGCTTCCGGAACATTTGACATTGTTGTGGAAGATCATTTTGATGAAGATATGAAATCTTTTATTTCTGAATATCCCGGATTGCAGCAGGTTAAAGTTGAAAAATCCATCCTTCCGGAATGGATAAGGCCCGAAAACAGAAATAAGCCGTAGAACAATTTTTTATACACCAGTAAACTGTTTATCAAAACAAAATTTGGTTGGTCATGGCCTGTCGGGACGAACACAGGCCATGCCACGAGGCTTTGACCTCGTTAAAGTGGATTTCACCGGTCAAATTCAGACGAATAAATATTTTTATCAGGAATTGAGAATGAGGCCGTTTTTGAAAGTTCTTTTGCTTCTAGCGGCAACTGTAATCCTCATGTCATGCGCAGCGCAACATGAGATCAGAATTCTGCACGTCAATGATTTTCATGGATTTGCCGCTGCATATAAGCCTTATGGTTCTGAAGAGGAACAGGGAGGACTGGCCTGTCTTGCAGCGCGTGTTGAAGAGCTTCGGGCCGAAAAGCCAACGCTGCTTGTTGCCGCAGGGGACATGATCCAGGGCAATAACTGGGCAAACCTTTTTCAGGGAAAGTCCTCTGTCGAAGCCATGAATGTTATGAAGTTTGACGCTATGGTGGTGGGAAATCACGAGTTCGATTTCGGACAGGCTGTCCTCAAGAAAAGGATTGATGACGCGAACTTCCCTTTTCTAGGTGCAAACGTTGCAGGGCTTAGCCAGCTGAAACCCTATATCATTAAAAACCTTGACGGGCTTTCCATTGCCGTTATCGGGGTTGTAACCCTTGATACACCGACGACAACGCACCCCAAAAATGTCTCGGGTTTACAATTTTCCTCTCCCGCTGACACCGTTGAAAAATACGTTCATGAGCTCAGAGGCAAAAACGACATTATCATTGTTCTCTCGCACATCGGATTCAGAGCGGACATGGATCTTGCAAAAAAAGTTGAAGGGATCGATGTCATCGTTGGCG
>JAQVLL010000020.1 GCA_028704195.1 Smithellaceae bacterium | reverse complement strand
ACAGAACTTTCGCCAATAGAACGGTCTAATCGCTGAAAGCCTTATCTGGACTGGCTTTCAGCGCCTCAAATGCGATTACATACTACCCGAGGAGCATTTATTAAGCGCAATACAAAGAATTTTAAGGATTTATTATTTTTTTACTTGACGTAGTAGTACATATTATATATAAGGAGTCATGGCTAGCATCATTAAGAAAAAGTCTAAATATAGTACATACTATGTCATCGCAGAATCCGCGCGCGTTGACGGCAAACCCCGCATCGTCAAGCAATGGTACCTGGGAACCATCGAGAAAATCATCGCTCTGGCGGAGGGAAGTACCGATAAAGAAGAACCCCGGCAAATCGACTGTGTTTCGGAAGGCGCGATAGCGGTTCTTTTCAAAATCGCCGAAGAACTGGGCATCAGGGAAATCATTGACCAGCACTGCAGTAAACGCCAGCAGGGCATGAGTGTTGGCGATTACCTTCTTATTGCCGCGCTCAACCGTGCACTTGCCGCAACCTCCAAAAGTAAAATCGCGGAATGGGTCGAATCCACGGCCTTGCATCTTTACATGCCGCTGCAAAAGGACAAGCTGGAATCTCAGAACTTCTGGGATCATTTTGATAAATTAGACCAAGAGATGATTGCCAGGATTGGCGATGATGTCGCCAAAAAAGCGATCGAGCTGGAAAACATTCCCCTCGATACGATCGTTTACGATACGTCCAACTATTACAACTATCTCGATGTGCTCAACCCTTCCGAATTATCCAGGATCACCAAGTCCAAGGCCGGGCGCAACAGTTTACGGCATATCGGCCTGGCTCTGGCGGTGGACCGCGATCATGGAATCCCCTTGTTCAGCAGGCTGTATCCCGCCAATGAGCATGACGCCAAAGTGATGAAAAAATTGATCGATGAGATCTTTGAGCAAATCAATGCCGCCATGTCCGACAAGAAAGGGATTACGCTGGTGTTCGATAAGGGAAACAACAGCGAAGAGCTGATCTTAAAGCTGGATGAAAGCCGGCATCATTTTGTCGGCAGCCGCAGCCCGTATCACCATAAAGACCTCTGTCGTGTTCCCCTGGAACAATACCGGGAGGTCTGTGTCAAAAGTGGCGAAGTATTACCGGTTTATGAGACCCGCGAAGAAATCTATGGCGCAAAGCGCAGGATTATTGTTTCCTTCAACGAGTCCACTTTCCAGCGCCAATTACACCGCATGGAGCAGAATCTGGAAAAAGCCAAGGAAGAGTTGTCTTCCTTCAAACGCAAAGCCAGGGGTGCCGATGGCCGTTCCACCATGGATTCGATTAAACGGCAGGCTTTGGAGATCACAGACCGGTATCATGTAACGGGGCTTCTCGATATCGATATTGAGGAAGAAGAAAACCGTTTCAAGGTCAGCGCACGCAAGAACTTTCCGGCCATCGAGGAGGCTAAAACGAGGTTCGGTAAGCAGATTCTTTTTACAGACCGTGAATCCCTTCAACCTGGCGAGGTGATCGACATTTATCTTGATCGGTATATTATCGAGGATGCTTTCCGGATTACCAAATCCGACCGATGGGTTAAAATGGACCCGGTGTTTCACTGGACGGATTCCAAAATACGGGTACATGCGTTGACTTGCATGATTGCGCTTCTCCTCGTGCGCATTGCGCACAAGCGAGCTCGTACCAATGGTTTTACGCACGGCGCGGAGCGGATGCTGGAATTGCTGTCATCCGTCAATACGGCCATTCTTCTCTATCCAAAATCAACCAAGGCTGTTCGTGTCCGGTGTTCCATATCAAAAGAGCAAGAGGTCTTACTGACGGCGCTCAACTGTCAAATCCCCCATAGTAGGTAATCGCGTTTTTATCGGATTATCGTCTATTATTCCATAATGTTACGCCTGTCGCCTGTGCGTATTGGCGAAAGTCCTGTTTAAATAAATCAGCCATCACCTGTACCATGCTGGGCCGTTCCTCCCCCTCTTTTTTAGGACGACGATTAATGCCGATGCAACCGAGCGCACGGGCAAACGGGCCATAAGGAAATCGCATATAACTGCGCTTAATGGTCATTTTGACAGGAATGACCATTTGCAAAAAAGCGAGGCGAGTATAAAAAAAATCCCAATTACTGGTATGGGGGGCAGCAATCATGACGCATTGCTTAATATCCGGCGGCATATTATTTTTGACAGTCCAACCGTTGAGAGTGAGTATGCTGCGGGCAAATAGTTGAGTCAGCATAAAAGACCATCACCTTTTTTGTGTAAATATTTTACTTAAATTCCTTTTCAGCCATCTGGCGCAACAATTTCTTGTTGATTTTCTGCACTTCGGTAAGGGGGATGGCATCAACGATGCGTACGATCTTTGGCACGGCATATTTAGCCACGGTGGTTTTCAGGTAGTGAATGATCTTTTCTTCTGTGATGTCCGTTTCATATCCGCTCTGCAACTCGATAAAGACGCAAACCCACTCGCTGCCCTGTCTTTCAGGGTCGGGAATGCCTATGGCTGCGGCTTTTTCCACACCGGGATAATTTTGCAGGATGTCTTCAATCTCTCTGGAATACACCTTGAATCCGGAAACAATGATCATATCCTTGGTTCTGTCAACGATGTAGAAATATCCGTTTTCGTCAACCTTTACAACGTCGCCTGTACGAACGTATCCTTCTTTATCCAGACCGCTTCCGGGTTCAGGCCAGTAGCCCAGCATCCGTTGTGGACCGCGCAGGTACATTTCACCTGTCTTGCCGCCACAGATTTCTTCCCATGAGAGAACCGCCCCCGTATCAACATCAACGATTTTAATTTCCGTGTCAGGCATCGGAATACCAATCGTTCCTCTTTTTTCAACTTTTTTCTTAGGTTTTTTATTGGTGTCGGCAGTTAACCTGGATAAAAAGCCCATGGCCTTGCCCAATAAATAACCGACATTTTTACTGCCCAAAGCCCGAAATAAGGCGTTGATGCCGGTAGCGACACCGGGTAGTTGAATAAACAGGCTGTTTATTCTGACAGGAATTCTGCCGCCTAAAATACGGAGAAGAAATGAAGTATTCAGATGTGTCGTCGGCGACATTTCGGAAAGACCGTATCCCTCCATGATGCCGCTCCCGCCGCTTTTCTTTTCAAATGCCTCCTGAACATTCCTAGAAAGAGGAGCTGAACCGGAAATGCCCAGAATGTTGACATCCTTTAATTCTCCCTGTGTTAATTTAAGGAACTGCGTCGGGACGCCGATCTGTATAAACGGATGATACTCCCTGATCATTCTTACCATGCTTTCCGTATCCCTGGCATCGGGAATCAGGATCTGGTTGTAGCCCTCATTGGTCATGCAATGCATCGTGCTGTGACCGTATGAATGAAAGAATGGCAGCCCCATTAATACGGTAAGGACGCCTTCGGCCAGCAAATGTGAACGTCCGAGCGCATTTCCATTCTGTATGGCGTTGGCATAGACGTTTCTGTGCGTCAGCATGCATCCCTTGGGAAGACCGGTTGTCCCGCCTGTGAATAAAATCAGTTCCAGATCTTTTTCAACATCAAACGTCACATCCGGAGGATTGGGAGAGGTATTTGAAATCAGTTCCACCCACCATAGTGCTTCTTTTATTTCAAGGGGTTCATAATTTTGCGGTTTATGAAGCGAATAATCAGCTAATTTCGAAACGATGATGTTTTTTATCTGAACTTTCACGAGGGTATCACGGATAACATCCAGATATTCATCCAGGCAAATCAAAGCCTGCGGGGAGCCTTCTTTGAATTTATGCTGAAGTTGATCTGCCGGTTCCAGAGAACTGGCGGGAATGTGCACCAGTCCAGCTCTTGAAATCGCATAATCCGCGATAACAAACTGGATGGAAGTCGGTAATAGAGTGGCAACCCTGTCGCCTTTTTTTAATCCTGTATGGTGCAAAGCAGCAGCCAGGCGATCAACATGATCCTTTACCTCCGGATAGGTCATCATGTAATCCATTTGAACAAGCCCTTGGTTCTTGTACTTACGGGCTGTCTTGTACAGGATTTCATACACCGGTTGATCGGGATAAGGTTTGAATGTTTCAGGTATTCCGAAGACGCGATATTCTTTTAACCATGGTAAGTCAGCTCCAGCCACAAAATTTCTCCTTGAAGTATTTGTTAAAGCAGAAAGAGCTTAACAATCACAACGATCATTCGGCAAGTAGGTATAAACGAATGTAACTGCCGTTATTCACGCACAATGAGGACGGGAATGCTCTTTTCGTTATAGAGGACCCCGTAGGAAACACTTCCCAGTACGGTAGCGGAAAACGCGCTCCTTCCGCGGGAACCCATCACGATCAGGTTAGCCTTTAGGCGTTTGGCTTCTCTGGCGATCTCCTCCACAGGGTATCCCATCTTGATGGAACTACGGCACGATACGCCGCGTTTATCGCACAGTTTTTTTATTTCTCCGACATATTCCCGGGCGGCTTCGGTCAGATAGTCCTCGGCCGTTTCGGGATTTTGTCTCGGTGCCTTTGCCGCGGGAACGGACTGAGCCATAAACATCCGTTTGTCAATCACGCTCAGGACAATGATGGAAGCTTTCAGCTGTTTGGCAAGATTCACCGCATAAACCGCTGCTTTTTGAGATGTTTTTGAACCGTCTGACGGAACAAGAATCCTTGAAATCATATATCCTCCTTTGATTGCCGGGAATGTAAAAATTAATTTGTTCTATCGATGGCCAATGCTAATCAACCACATCGCAGCAAGTTGTCGAGGCATGAAATGAACATTATCATATCGCAGCAAGCTGCGGAGAATTAACGCTCGTCGGGCGTGAGCGGGATTAAAAAATTTGCGTTATAATATAAATGATGTCATGCCCTGTCAATGAAATAATGGCTTTTCATTTTCACTTGACAGATGCCTTCGCGCCAATTAACGTTAAAAAACATGTAATTTTTCATAACGAGAGGAATGGCAAACCGCCCCTTCGGATAAGTCGGGAATAACAGGGAGTGTAAACATGAGCAACAAAGGATCAAAAAACACATATGGAAATATGGTCCACAACCATCGTATCGGCCGCAAGGGGAATCGGACGCCAAAGCGCAGATTTTGTGATTTGCTGCCGCTGATCCTTCTCCTTTTCGTCTTCTGGCCCTTGAATCTTGCGGCGAAAGACCTTACCTGCAATCGTCTCCCCATGCTCATGGAGGCTTTCCACGATAATCATTACTCGATGAAAAGCATGACGCCGCAAATCAAGGCGCAGGCCGTCCAACAGATGATCAAGCGTCTTGATCCATCCAAAACGCTGCTGTATGAGTCCGACATACAAACGATTAAACCGCTGCTCCTGGATTTGTTCGTAAGCGCTGAGAAGGGCAACTGCGCTTCGCTTCAACCGGTTTACTCCCTGCTGGTCACAAGGGCGCGTGAGAATGAAGCCATGGTCAAAAAGATTCTGGGTCCGGACTTCCGGCTTGATGACCGGATGGAGCTGGTGATCGATGTGGAAAAACGCCTCTTCCCGAAGACGGCGGCGGCAAAGCAGGAGATCCTGAAAAAGATTGTGCAGTTCCAGATCGAAAACTCCCTGCTTTCCGGCATTGATATGGCAGAGGCCAAAAAGCAGCAGATCCACCGATACGAGTTGCAGACAAAACGGGTGGTGGAACAGAATCCCGCTCAGCTTATCACCACAACCGCCGAGGCTTTCGCCGGCTCCCTGGATCCGCATACAAGTTACCTGTGCCCCAAGAACCTCGAGGACCTGCAGATTCAGATGAAGCTTTCCCTTGAGGGAATCGGTGCTATGTTGAGCAGCGATACAGGTTTTACCATCATCGAAGAACTGGTTCCGGGGGGAGGGGCCGAGAAAAGCGGTATGCTGAAGCCAAAGGACAGAATTATCGCCGTAGCCCAGGAAGGGGAAAAACCGGTAAATGTTATCGATATGGATCTGCGCGACGTTGTCAGCATGATCCGCGGGAAAAAAGGAACCCGGGTGACCCTGACGATCCTGCGTCCCGGACAGAGCAAGGATCGATTCGACGTCACCATCATGAGAGACAAGATCGACATGAAGGAACAGGAGGCGAAAATCACCTATGAAACCAAAAAAGCGGGAGGTCGGCTATACCGGTTCGGTGTAATCGATCTGCCTTCTTTTTACGGTGGCGAAAAGGGCGGAAAGTCGAGCTATGAGGACATGAAAAGGATTCTTGCCGAGGCCAAATTGCAACGGGTGGATGGTATTGTGCTGAACCTCTCGCGGAACGGGGGTGGGCTGCTCGATGAGGCGGTTCGTCTTGCCGGCCTTTTTATCGGCAAGGGTGGCATCGTAGCGGTCCGGGACGGCCGCGGAGAGGTAACCATCCTTTCCAATGGTTCGCCGTCCATGTGGGTTTTAAGAGAGAAACGCAAAGTTGTCCGGTTGCCTCTTGAGAGTCAACGGTGGCTGTATACGGGTCCCCTTGTTGTTCTGACAAGCCGCATGAGCGCATCGGCGAGCGAGATCGTCACCGGTGCCCTTAAAGACTACCGTCGTGCCGTGATTGTCGGGGCGGATCATACCTATGGTAAGGGATCTGTGCAGGCCCTGATACCGCTGCCGTGGGAACTGGGCGGAATGAAAGTCACGACGGGCTTGTATTTCCTGCCCGGTGGCCAATCGACACAGAAGACAGGTGTGGCAGCCGATGTGGTTCTGCCTGCGTGGGCTTCTCTTGAAGATGTGGGTGAATCATCACTGGATTATCCTCTCCCGGCACAGACAATCCAGCCTTTTATCAGTTTGCGGGGCAAAGAGGTTCCGGCCTGGAATCCTGTTGACGGGACTCTTATCGCAGCCCTGGCGACGAAGTCACAGGCCCGGGTGGAAAAAAACGCGAAATTTGCTAAAATTATCAAAGACAGCAAAGAAGTTTCAGCCAGGAAGGGAATTGTTCAGATTGCTGAGTTCCGGAAGACTATGAAGGAGGAAAACGGCGGCAAAGAGAAAAAAACACCTTCCGAACTTAGGCAAAAGGCCCGGGAAGAAAATGAACCATTTGTGAATGAGAGCATTAATGTTCTGATGGATATGATTGCCCATGTGCAGATCCGGCAGACGTCGCCAACCTCAAACACTGCCAGGGGTGTATCCGTCAACGAAATAGGAGTTGCGGGCAGGCAAATTCACTGATTTCTTTTGGATACCATCAACCCGGGAGCAGCATGTTCACCAGTGTGTCAGATTGCGGGCCGGGATTGGCAGGAAGGTTCCGGCAGCCCCGGCTGACCGGTCATCATGTTTGAGAACAAATGGCCGGACCCCTGTTATGAAAGATCATAGACAGAATTCGTCAAAACAAAATGGAGGACGTTTCTTTTTGAAGCCTGCCTTTCAGGCTCTGACCATTGGTGTTCCCTTTTGTGTATTCAAACTGCTTTTCGGTCTGCTGGCAATGCGCGCCGACGAGGCGGCCGGTCCACTGACGGTCTTTGCGTGGCTGGTCATTGTCTGGGCACTGGCGGATTTGGTTATGAATCTTGTTCGAATCGCATTTCATATAACCGGCCGCGAGGCACCCATCGAGTACTGTACCATTGCCCAGGCAGGAAGACTTTTTAAGAGACCGGGGTTCTTTCTGGCCGTCGATACGCTGATTTCCTTCTCAATCATTTGTTTTGTCCTTTGGTCCGGATGGATAACATTGCTTAGTCCCAACGAATCCTACTTCTGGTATGCGGCCACGACACTGAACCTGATCAGCATATCGGTTGTCAATATCCTGATTGAACTGCGTCGGGGATCCTGATCATGGCCTTGTTTCGTTCTGATATCCTGTTATCAAAGACAGACGGTTTATATGTAAAAATGACGGGCATGGGTATTTTTTGAATGTTCCGGACGGGAGAAGATAGAAAATGAAGGCAGAGACGCTTTCCTGTATGCAGTGCGGCAAGTGTTGTTTCGTGGATCTGACGGCTTATGCTCAGGAAAGCGATTTTAAACGCTGGAATGCCGAAGGCAGGCAGGATATCCTGAGCGTCATTGAGCACCGGCATCTAGTCTGGTCGGGTGACAGGCTCATTTCCGCGGATACAGGCAGCGCTCCACGGGAATGTCCTTTTCTGTGCCGGGATGAAGGCAAATGGCGCTGCTCCATATACGAGACAAGACCATTGGTGTGCCGCGAGTATGAACCAGGATCATCAGAACTGTGCCCGCAATTTCATATCAAAAGGCAGCGTGGAAAATAGCAGACCAGTTTTATGGTTTTTCCCGTGATTCAATCTTTTTCCCGATAAATTTTCTTTGACAGACACATCTGTTTTGACCTATGCTTTCGCCATGAAAATAAAAAACTTTATTCCCTGTCTGTTGCTCATTGCCGCGTTCCTGGTCATTTCAGGTTGCCAGACGCGGAGTTCCGTCATTGTCACGCACCATCCGGAACCCGGTAAAGATTACAGCCGTCCTTTGCCGCCCGGTGAACTTGCTTTGAGAAAGATTACCGATCCGGAACAGATTCCCGACTACACAAAGGCTTGTTCCGATCTAGACGGTTTGAAGGAAGCCATCACCAGAAGTCTGAACTACATGGAAAAACCATCCAGCAGAAAATTTTATCCATACGGTAAAATTACCCATGAGCATGCGGTAAGAAGCCTGCTGGAGCTGGAGAAGCTTGTGAATTCGGGGGTGTCTCCCGAACAATTGAACCGGGTTTTGAAAGAACAGTTTGACACGTATATCTCAGTCGGCTGCGATGATCAGGGTACTGTATTATATACAGGATATTACACGCCGATTTTCGACGGTTCTCCCGTGCGGACAGACCGTTACCGGTATCCTTTGTATAAGGCCCCTGCCGATCTGGTCAAAGGCCCGGATGGAGCGATTCTGGGCCGGAGGGGGTCGGACGGCAGCTTGCAGCAGTATCCGAGCAGGTTGGATATAGAAAGATCCGGCATGCTTTCCGGGTATGAGCTGGTGTGGCTTGGCGATCCGTTTGAAGTTTACATTGTGCACGTTCAGGGGTCTGCCAAAATTCGTATGCAAGGCGGACAGATCGAGACCATAGGCTACGCCGCTCATAACGGTTGGGAGTACAGGAGCATTCGGCATAAACTGATCGCCGATGGAAAGTTCACCGAAAAGAATATCAATCTCAAGGCCATGATCGACTACTTTAAGATGCATCCTGATGAAGTTGACCGGTATGTCAACGATAATCCCCGCTTTGTTTTTTTTAAAGAGGAGAAGGGGGAACCCAGAGGGTCACTGAATGAACCGGTAACACCATTCAGGACGATTGCAACGGATAAGACCATTTACCCGAGGGCGATGTTTGCCTTTGCCGCAGTTGATCTGGACCGGCCTGTCGGTTTTGCGCTGGATCAGGATACCGGAGGTGCTATCCGGGCTGCCGGCCGTTGCGATGTTTACATGGGGGTCGGCGATCAGGCCGGGGAACTGGCCGGGAAAACGTACCGCGAAGGTCAGCTTTATTACCTTTTCATCAAGCACGAAAGCGATCAGATCAAAGATGACATCGGCTCAGAGAACTAACCGGACAGGTTTTTCTGTCTTCAGTCTCGATGGATTGCCCGGCTTTGAAACAGGACAGAGAAACGAGACTCTCCTTGAGCTCCGGCATCTCGGGATACTGACCTGTTTCATGCGGATGCTTTGTGGATGTTCAAATGATAAAATCATTTAAAATATATTGAAATTAATTAAAAATTGTTAAAATTAATTTAAAATAGTTAAAATTAATCAACGAATTTCTCGATTTCAGAATGAGAATTCAATGGCACATCACAACACTGTTAAAGCGAACAGCTATCATGGTCTGGTTCAGAGATTAAACAGGTTCCCCCAGGGAGCGCCCCCCGCAGAACTGTTATTTAAAATCCTGAAAGTTCTTTTTTCCGAAAGGGAAGCGAAGATTGTTTCTCTCCTGCCCATCAGGCCTTTTACCGATAAAAAAGCAGCTGCAATCTGGAAGATGAATTTTCTGGATGCCAGAATTATCTTAAATGATCTTGCCGACCGCGGGATTCTTCTTGATTATGAGAGCGAGGGCGGCACCACCTATCTCCTGCCTCCGCCCATGGCGGGATTTTTTGAATTTTCCCTGATGAGAACCCGAAAGGACATCAATCAAAAAGTTCTGTCTGAACTTTTTTACCAGTACATCAATGTAGAAGAGGATTTCATCAAAGATCTGTTGATCCAAGGAAAGACTCAACTGGGGAGGATTTTTGTAAACGAACATGTACTGTCCGGAGAAAATGCGCTTCATGTTCTGGATTACGAGATGGCATCAGAAGTGATCAAGACCGCCTCAGCAATAGGGATCGGTATATGCTACTGCAGGCACAAGATGGAACATATCGGGAAAAACTGCAGCGCACCAATGGATATCTGCATGACGTTCAACGGTCCTGCCGATTCTTTAATCCGCCACGGCATTGCCAGAAAAGTTGATGCCGCGGAGGGTCTGGATTTATTGAACAAGGCTCAGGATTGCAACCTGATCCAGTTTGGCGAAAATGTCCGGGAGAGGGTGAGTTTCATCTGCAACTGCTGCGGATGCTGCTGTGAAGCGCTGATCGCGGCAAGGAAATTCGGCTTTTTGAATCCTGTTCACACTACCAATTTCATTCCGGAGATCATCGAGGAAAAATGCAGCGGGTGCGGAAAATGCGTGTCGCTGTGCCCGGTGGAGGCCATGACGCTTGTCAAGGCCAGCGATCCGCATAATCCGGCGAAAAAGAAAGCGAAACTGAATGAAGATCAGTGCCTGGGCTGCGGAGTCTGCCTGAAAGGATGCCGTGTCGATGCTCTCAGACTGAAGTCCCGAAAAGAGAGGGTCATCACACCGGTCAATTCAGCTCACAGAATTGTGCTTATGGCCATCGAGAGAGGAAAACTGCAGAATCTCGTATTTGATAATCAGGTCCTGTTCAGCCATCGGGCAATGGCGGCTCTGCTGGGAGTTATCCTTAAGCTTCCTCCTGCCAAACAGATACTGGCAACCGAACAGTTTCGATCAAGGTATCTTTTAACGTTGATAAAATATGCTAGTCATTGAGAGAGAATTAAAGGGAAAAGAGTGTTCAGCCGTGTATCGCATCAGTGATCAGCAGACGAAAGGAATGAAATGAAACGATTGGCTGAAGGCAAAATTCATGAACGGATCAATGCGATCCCGAACGCGTGGTATCCCGCGTACATCATTCGCGGTGACGAGCGCAATATGATGATCGATGCCGGGGTGAATCTTCTGGGACCGCAGTACCTGGCTTCCATCAAGGAAACCCTGGGTGATCCAGGGCTCCTCCATTACCTTTTTTTAACGCATTCGCATTACGATCATCTTGGCTCCGCATATTATCTGTGGCGGCATATTTCCGGATTGAAAATTGGGGCTCATGAAAGACTGGAAGGGCTTCTTCAAAAGCCTTCGGTTCTGGAGATGATGAACCGGCTTAGCAGCAATCACGTGGATCTTTTGGGACAAAATACCGCAGGCGAAGATCTGACGATGCATCCATTTGAAATCCGTTTTCATCTGAAACAGGGTGATAAATTTTCTCTGGGCGGCCTGACATGCCGCGTGTATGAAACGCCGGGCCATACCAGGGACTCGCTGGCTTTTTACTTTCCCGAGATCAAAGCCCTGTTTCCCGGTGAATCATGCGGTGTGATTCAGGGTGAGGAGGGAGACATCATACAGGTGGAGTTTCTTTCGTCTTATCAGGATTACATCGATTCGCTCAATCTGATGATTTCTCTCGAACCCGCAATCATCTGCCTCGGACACGGCCTGGTGCTGACCTCCGATGACGCGAAGGATTTCCTTCGTTGTTCCCTTGAAGAGACATTTTGCTACCGTGAAATGATTGAGACTTATTTGAATGAAGCCCATGGCGACGTCGAAAAAGCGACGCAGAACATGGCCCATCAAGAATATGACATTAAGGGAGGCATCTTTCAGGAGCGCAACGCCTACCTAACGAATCTTGCTGCCCAGGTGAGCCATATTGCCGGAATGCAGAAGCAGAGGGCTAGGTCCCAAAACGAATGTTCCTGAGGTTTGTCAAACCATACGGAAAAGTTGACTTAAGATTTGATCCCTCGCGATTCAAGTGGTGAAATAGCGCTTGAACCCCCATCAACTTTCGATTAATAAACCAACACTACAAATGGAAGGATGTTATAATCTTGATTCATCAGATCGCATCGCGTTGCTTAAAGTGTAAAGTTCCCCCAGTGCAGCAAAAACTGTCCCGTATCCACACCGGTACCGAATGTCATAAAACTTGTCGGGGAGGACAGGCTGCGGACAAACGGCCTTTTGAAATTGTAATCCGCGAGCGCCGCTAATCTTAAATCACAATAGTGGTTCTTTTGACGGCAACCTTTGGATTCGCAGAATATGCGGCAGCGGGAGCAGCGAATTTCCCGTATTTCCAGCTGGGGTGCCTGATTGTGGGCGGGTTGATTCTGGTCAGCCTG
>JAQVLL010000368.1 GCA_028704195.1 Smithellaceae bacterium | reverse complement strand
GGATGTCGGACTCGTCGGCGATTGCGCCTCCGTGCTGGGGCAGCTGGTTCCACTGCTTGATAAAAAAGAGCACAGCGAGTGGATGAAAACCATCAGAGAGTCCAGCAGTCCGATGATTGAAGGAGAATTGAAAATCCGCCAGGAAGCCTCCGACCCTATTCATCCGATTCGTTTGACCCAGCAAATTCAGAAATTCCTGGGTGATGACGCGCTCTATGTGATTGACGGCGGCGATACGGCTTATTACGGCCTTACGGGGTTCATGTCCAGGCACAAGGCTGGTGTTGTGGGAGCGTCTTCCGGACTTTTCGGCTGCCTCGGAACGGGTATACCGTTTGCCATGGCCGCCAAGCTGGCGCGGCCGGACATGAAAGTTCTGCTTCTCAACGGCGACGGCTCATTCGGTTTCAATGCCATGGAATTTGACACGATGCTGCGGCACAAGATCCCGATCGTTTGCGTGGTCAATAACGATTGCGCCTGGGGCATGATCAAGCATGGTCAGGAACTGTCCATCGGGTGTGACAGGCTCCAGTGTGCTGAACTCGGCACCATACATTACGAGAAAATGGTTGAAGGTCTGGGTGGGTACGGCGAGTTTGTCACAAAAGACGAGGAAATTATTCCGGCTCTGGAAAGGGCGTTTGCATCCGGCAAACCCGCCTGTATAAATGTGATGACCGATACGACGGTCACCAGTCCGGCAACCTTGTTGTTTTTTGAGTCTTTGAAGATGGAATGATAACCGGAAATCAGGAGATGATTGCATGAAAGCACTGCATCTTAATCTCGATCCCCTGCGTTTTGTGATATTGCACGCGCTTCGGCCGCTGAGCAACAAATTTTGCTACAGGGGGCCATTCTCCACAGTGAAGCTGGTTGATATCCCGGAGCCTGCCCTTCCCTCGCGGGAGTGGGTAAAGATCAAGACCAGACTATGCGGCGTGTGCGGCAGCGATATCAACCTGATGTTCATGAAAGATTCGCCCACGGCGATGCCGTTTACCTCGTTTCCCTGCGTGCCGGGTCATGAGTTCTGCGGGAACGTAGTGGAGGTGGGCACGGACGTAGACATTGTGAAGGAGGGAGATCTGGTGACCGCCGCACCTGCACTAAACTGTGCAACGCGCGGCATCAGGCCGCCATGCCGAAGCTGCGCCTCGGGCCTGACCGCTAATTGCGAAAATTTTGCCGAAGGCGCTTTTGCGCCGGGAATGTTCGTTGGTATCTGCAAGGACGTAAACGGCGGCTTTGCCGAGTATGTGGTCGTCCATAAGAGCCAGATTTATACCATTGGGGCAGGCGTATCGCCGGAATCAGCAGCTCTTACAGAACCTCTGGCCGTAGGTCTTCAGGCCGTGTTGGACAACCGGCCAAAGGACACGGACAAGGTGCTGCTGATCGGCGGTGGAGTGATCGGGGCGATGGTGGTTAAGTCCATCAGGGCGCTGGATTGCGGCTGTGATATCACGGTAGTCGAACCGTCTGCTTTCGCAGCGGATTACGTAAGAAAAAGCGGTGCCAACCGGACCATCAGAAGCGGTATCATGGATGCCGCTCCGGAAATTACAGGTGGCCGCGCCTACAAACCCCAACTGGGAGAGCGCGTGCTTATGGGCGGCTATGACAAAGTCTATGATACGGTCGGCAGCGCCGAGACTCTGAATGCGGCGCTCAGGGTTACGGCAACGGGTGGAGTGCTTTCCGTCATCGGCATCGGAAAAGAGGTAAAGCTGGATCTTACCCCGTTGTGGCTTAAACTGCAGACCGTCAGAGGCTGCTACGGCTATCGTTATAACAACATCGCAGGCGTCAGAAAACATACGTTTGAAATTTCGCTGGAGATGATTTCCTCCGGAAAAGTTAAGGTGGATGACATGCTCACCCACAAGCTTCCACTTAAAAAATACAGGGAAATGATTGATATTCATCTGAATAAAGAGGCCAACCGGGCAATGAAAATCGCTTTTGAGTTTTGAGCAGGAAAGGAGACATTCATGCAACAGCACGATATTCGCAGCATCAGCAGCATGAAACTTCCCCACATTCATCAGATCGGGATTCTTGTAAAAGACATAGCGGAGGCGATTGCTTACTATACAAAACTCCTGAACATCTCACGCTGGTATTGTTCAAACACAGTAAAACACGAAGCCATCTATCGGGGCAAGTCCATTGAGCCAGAATTGGATATTGTGATTGCCTTTCAAGGTGCTGTGGAGATCGAGCTTATACAGGTCAAAAGCCTGGAGGAAAACGTTTATTCAGATATGATCGGAAAATGCGGCGGCGGAATACATCATCTGGGTTTTATGATATCAGGTTACGATAAAAAGATTGAAGAGATGATGGCAAACGGAGTTGAAGTGCTCCAGTCGGGCGTTATAACAACGAAAGGATCGGCTGTAACGAGATATGCCTATCTGGATACGATCAGACAGTGCGGCATCATATCGGAGTTCATTGCTACAACGCTGAAAGGATTGCCGATGCCGCATTGCAAGTTTATCATGGATGTGGGCTGCATCACCGGCGATGTGGAACGCGTCTAAATATAATGTCGCTGCTTCGGGACGAGCGTTTATTCTCCACAGCCTGCTGCGATATAATAACATTCAGTTCATATCTCGACAGTTTGCTGCAAGACGGCTGATTAATGATTTTGCATGGAGGTCATCGTTGTGAAAATGTCTATAAAAAAATACGAAATTCATCATGTGGTGATGGGGGCAGACTTAAACCATCATGGGACTCTGTTTGCGGGTCAGGGCGCAAAATGGTTTGTTGAAGCAGGTTTCGTTGCAGCCGCAAATATCACCTCTCCGGACTGCATTGTCTGTGTCAATATTCACGGAATGCATTTCAAAACACGTGTGCCTTTGGGCACGGTTGTCCGGTTTGAAGGCAAAATGGTCCTGAGTGGTCAGACCCGTCTGATTGCCTATGTGAAAGCGGTAAAAAGCGAGAATGAGGAACACATCGTCGATGGTTTCCTGACCTTTGTCCATGTGGATCGGCAAGGACATCCCATGCCTCATGGCATCACAATTGAAGCGGATACGGAGGAAGATATCCAGCTACAGGGGAAAGCCAGGGTATTATCAAAATAAGAATCCAA
>JAQVLL010000019.1 GCA_028704195.1 Smithellaceae bacterium | reverse complement strand
GGCGCATTACATATATTCCTTGAAATCATTTAGCGTCGCGTCAAAATCATCTGATATTTTAATTAATCCTTTTGCGGTCCCGAATTTTCTCTGATGGGTTGGTTTTACACATATAGCCACGAGTTTGACAACGGGATGCCCTTCTTTTGTGATCACAATATCATCACCGCTTATTGTCTGCTCAACAAGCTCTGGCAAGTGTTGGACGGCCTGGTTTATATCTATCGCCTGCATGAAATCTCCCCCTTCATATGTTTCAGCATAACAAAGAAATCATCTTAAATCAAATACTACAATGGTGACGATATGAAATTAACCCAGATGAGCATGTGACCCCCTTTAAATAATCTCTGTTTGATATACTACCACTTTTTGTCGCTACTGGATGCAAGGAATGTAAGAACAATTTCCTTAAGATTCCTCTTCGCTCCGCTCATCGAAATGACACAAGTAATCTTCAGGATCCCTCACATCCCTGCGATGGAGGAATAACACAGAGCTCAGCGCGCCTTGTTGAATACATGGAGGCGGATCCATTTCTCAAAGCCGATGATCAAATATACGGCAACGGCAATGGCAATAATCAGCAGCCAGTCGGTCAACGCAATCGGCGCGCTGTGGAAGACTTTATTCATGACAGGGGTGTAGGTAAACAAAAGCTGCAGGACAATCATCAATCCGCTCCCGACCAGCACCCAGGGATTGGAAAACAAGCCGATTTTAAACATCGAACGGGTCAGCGACCGGCAATTGTAAAGGTAGGTGAGCTCGATCATAACGAAAAGATTGACGGCCACGGTACGGGCCACCTCAACGGGATAACCGGCACTTTTCTGCCATGTGAAAACAGAGAAGACAGCTGCAAGCAGGAGGGCTGAAACCAGCAGGATGCGGGTGATCAAAATGCCGGATAATATCGGGCTGTCCGGTTTCCTGGGCGGATAACTCATGGTGTCTTTTTCTCCCGGCTCAAAGGCGAGCATGAGGCCCAGCAGGACTGCGGTTGTCATGTTGATCCAGAGAATCTGAACCGGCAGAATGGGAAGCATGACACCGCTCATGATCGCGGCCAGAATCACCAGCCCTTCACCACCGTTGGTCGGAAGCGTCCAGGTGATGAACTTGATCAGGTTGTCGAAGATTCTGCGGCCTTCCTCGACAGCGGCGGTGATGCTTGCAAAGTTGTCGTCGGTCAAAACCATGTCGGCCGCTTCTTTGGAAACGTCTGTCCCGGTGATGCCCATGGCGATGCCGATATTGGCCTGTTTGAGGGCCGGGGCGTCATTGACGCCGTCGCCGGTCATGGCGACGACATGATTACGGGCCTGCAGCGCTTCAACCAGCCGCAGCTTCTGTTCGGGTGCCACGCGTGCAAAAACGGATGTCGTTTCTGCCTTTTCAATCAGTTCTTCATCGGTCAGGCTTTCCAGCTGCTTTCCGGTGAGTGTCGGGGGTTTTTCGTCCGACGGGCCGCCGGCAAGGCCAATGCCAAGCTGCCGGGCGATTTCCGTTGCCGTGACCGCGTGATCGCCGGTGATCATCTTGACGTTAATTCCTGCACCCCGGCACACGCCGACCGCCTCAATGGCTTCCGTGCGGGGCGGGTCGATCATCCCCTGCAGCCCCAGAAACGTCAGTCCGGACAGGCAATCATCCACTTCCAGCTTGTCCTTGTCGATTTTCTTTCTTGCCAGTGCAAGGACTCGCAGCCCCTTGGAGGCAAGTTCATCAGCTTTCTTCAAGATGTCTGCGCTGTCAAACGCTGCTAATTTGCCGTCGGCAGTCAGAATTTCCGAGCAGCCGTGTAAGACCTTTTCAATCGCGCCCTTGAGATACAGCATGTTTCCTTCTGCTTTTTTATGCAGCGTCGCCATGAACTGGCGTTCCGACTCGAAAGGTACCGTATCGAGACGGGGCGATTGATCAACGGCGTTCCCAACGGTGATGCCGCCCTTGGCAGCTGATGTAATCAGCGCTCCTTCCGTCGGGTCGCCCTCGATGCGCCACAGGCCGTCTGTTTCGACCAGCCGTGAATCGTTGCACAGAACGCCCGCCAGAAGTGTTTCGGAAAGGGACTCGGGATATTTCCCGGATAGATCGGCGTTGCCGGAAGTGATCTTTCCCTCCGGTGCATAACCGTTTCCTTCCACGTCAAAAATGGTGCCGCCCGCAAAGATACGGCGCACGGTCATCTGGTTTTCCGTTAGAGTGCCCGTTTTGTCGGAGCAGATGACGGTTGTGCTGCCCAGGGTTTCCACGGCGGGAAGTTTCCTGATAATGGCTTTTCGTTTGGCCATACGGCCCACGCCGATGGCCAGCGTAATGGTAACGGCGGCAGGCAGGCCTTCCGGAATCGCGCCGACTGCGAGCGCGACAGTGGCCATGAACATGTCCACCATGCCTTCGCCGCGCCACATCCCCACGGCAAAGGTGAAAGCGGCCAGCGCCAGAATCGCAATTAACAGGATTTTACTGAAAGCTGCTATTTTTTTGGTGAGCGGTGTTGAAAGGTCCGCGGCCTGTGAGATCAATTCAGAGATGCGTCCGGTTTCCGTATTGTCACCTGTGGCTACAATAACCGCCTGGGCCTGGCCGTATGTGACCAGTGTACCGGCGTAGGCCATGTTGCGCCGGTCGGCAAGGATGGTTTCCGGATCAAGCACGCTTTCTTTTTTAATCACCGGCACGGATTCGCCCGTCAGGGCGGATTCATCCACCTGCAGGTCCCGGCATGAAAGCAGACGGACGTCTGCGGGAACTTTATCGCCGGATTGGAGACGGACAATATCTCCCACGACAAGGCTGACTGAGTCGATCTGTATCCATTTGCCGTCGCGCAGAACGGTGGCCTGCGTGGTCATCATCTGCTTCAGGGATTCAATGGCCTTTTCCGCTTTTGATTCCTGAATGAATCCGATAAACGCGTTGACGATAACGACGCCGAAAATGACAGAGGAATCCACATATTCCTTCAAAAGAAGGGTGACCACAGCCGCGGCAAGCAAAATATAAACGAGAGGCTGGTGAAACTGTATGAGAAAACGGATCAATGGGCCTTTTTGCTTTTTGGGTGTTACACTGTTGGGGCCAAAGCGTTTCAAGCGGTGCCCGGCTTCGAATTGCGAAAGCCCCTTGGAAGAATGGGTTGTAAGCAGCGTTGTGACTTCTTCAGCGGGACAGTGGTGCCAGTGTTTACAAACCAGGGATTCCATCGAGAGTCCTCCTGTGTTCTTTGTTGGTTTCCAAGTTATTCAGAAAAAGGACAACAAGCGTGTATCGTTTGATGGACTTCATGCTTTCCAGAGATTTTGGAGTGTGAAACGAATGAAATCCGGCTTGTTAGAAATATAAAACAGCAGAGGTTTCTTTGTCAATCTAAATCGGACGCCGATTCTTTCAGTGGATTTACGAAAGAAATTTGATAATCAGCCGCATGTTTTGAAGGTTTTTAACTTTTACGATCCCTTTATTCTTCAATCAGAAGAAGGTTTCGGGTTTCCAGTTCCTTCAGGAACGCGAGCACTTCCGCCGAACACTGTTCGGGGGAGACCTCATAGGATTCGCACAGGCGTTTGCATAAGTCTTCAACGGTTATCTTTGTCTCCAGGTTTTGCCAGATGGCTGTGGCGATGTCATTGAGGCCGTAATACTTGCCGCGGTCAATGTCCGCCATGACCAGTTCGTCGTCTACTGGTTCTGCAATCGGATCATTGCTGCGAATGACGTTGCTTTTCATGGAAATTGCCACTTTAGTCCTCCTGAAGGTTCATTTAACAAGATTTATATACACAATATCCTTTCAGGTCAAGCATCGATGAACAGGCCACCGAAATGATGAATCGTGGTTTGCAAAACCCGGGATCGACCGCAACAAAAAATATCAGTTGACAGGGGAGCTGGTCTTGATTATATAGCCCCATCTTCCAAATAAAATTCTTATTTGACGCAACAAAAAATTGAATGTGGTTGAGGTTTCATGAACGAAGAGAGGCTTCTCGAGCGTATTCGTACGTGGGAAAGTGAGCCCAATCGGCGCGGCCGGGCAGATACCATCCGGCAGATTGATTCCATACTGGCTCATCTGCGGCGCATCTTGAATACCCGACAGGGCGGCGTTCCGATTTCCGACAGTTACGGCATTCCTGATTTAAACGATTTTCTCACCTCTTATCCCGAGTCGGTGACCGGGGTTGAAAAGTCCATCAGGCAGGCTGTCGAAAAATACGAACCGCGGCTTCAATCGGTGAAAGTCCATTTTCTGCCGCAGGAAGAGGATCTTTTGTGCCTGCGTTTTCAAATTACCGCCCGGATCAGGTCCGGGTCAGGACGAAATATCCTGATTGAAACGATTGTCAATTCGGACGGACGGATCAGCTTAAAATGATGAAATATAAAGAAAGTGACTTTGAGGTTTAAGGCACCCTATGCTCAAACGTTATTATCAGCAGGAAATGGATCAGCTCAGGGAGCTGGGGAGCGACTTTGCCAGGGCCCACCCGGCGCTGGCGCCGATGCTTGGCGGACAGGCGGCTGACCCCGACGTGGAGCGGCTGCTGGAGGGAGTGTCCTTTCAGACAGCGCTTTTGCGCCGAAAACTGGACGACGAATTTCCGGAAATCATCCAGGATCTGATCCGCCTGCTCTGGCCCCATTATCTCAGGCCTATTCCGTCAACCTCTGCCGTTGCCTTCAGGCCCAAACCCACCATGAAGCAGTCTATAAAAATTCCGGTGGGAACCCGGCTGGCATCCATACCGGTTGAGGGGACTACCTGTTATTTCAAAACCTGTTTTGATGTGGATGTCCATCCCATTTCCATAGCCGATGCGATTTTTGAGCAGCCGTCCGGTCAGGCGCCACAAATCAGGCTGGTGATGGCGCTTGACGGCTTACCATTATCGGAGTTGTCAGTTCAATCCCTGCGATTTTATCTTGCGGGAGATTATCAAGGCGCTGCCAACTTGTATTTTCTTCTGTTGCGCCATTTGAGGAAAATCGTCCTCAAACCGCTGGAACCGGGAGATTGTGCTGTCCTGCACTGTCATCACCTGAAAGATGCGGGATTTCCCGAAAAGGCGGCCCTTATTCCTTATCCGCCTCATTCGTTTCCCGGCTACCGGGTTATTCAGGAGTATTTTTACTCCCCCGAAAAGTTTTTGTACCTGGACCTGACCGGATGGGATGAGTGGCGAAACCGGGGAAACGGATCCAAATTTGAAATTTGTTTTGAATTTGATGATCTTCCCGTTGCAGCGCCGCGTCTTACCCAAAATTCGTTCGCTCTGTTTGCCACACCCGTCATTAACCTCTTTCCTTATGATGCCGACCCGGTATTTGTTGATCATCAGAAGGAGTGGTACCGGGTGCGCCCGGCATCTGACAGTCCCGATCATTACCGGATTTATTCCATCGATAACGTGTCCGGGTATGTGCAGGCCGGTGCCGGTCAAAGAACCTATCAAGCATTTGATCATTTTAACCCGGACGTGCAATCGATGCCCGTCTATAGCATCATGCACCGCCGCTCGGTGATGAAGGGGGCACCTGATGTCTATCTGGCGGTAGCCTATCCGAAGGCAGCGGCGGCTCTTCACACCGAAACGCTTTGCATCGAACTTACCTGCACCAACGGTTTTCTGCCGGAGAATCTGCGCATCGGTGATATCTGCCTTCCCGTCGGAACCGGCCCTGAACATGTCACATTTAGCAATATCAAGCCGGTCACTCCGGCCGCTGTGCAGCCTGTGGAATCCAACGTTTTATGGCGACTGATCTCGCACCTGTCTCTAAACTACCTGTCGCTTGCCGGCACCGATAACTTTCGTGCGTTGCTTGACCTCTATATCTTTTCAGAATCTCAAAATCAGCCGGCCATTCTTGCCAACAAAAAACGCATCAGCGGCATAGAACACCTGGAAGACAAAGCGGCCGACCGGATTTTTCGTGGGATGCCTGTTCGCGGGCGCAATATTATTATGAAACTGCGCGAGGATCATTTTGCTTCGACGGGAGACATGTTTGTTTTCGGTTGTGTGCTGGATCATTTTTTAGGGGGATACGCCTCCATTAATTCGTTTACCGGACTGACAATCGAAGAAGTATTGAGAGGGGAACGGTATTCATGGCCGGCCAGACTGGGCTGTCAACCTTTGATATAGCAACCGAACTCTTGAAAAAGGGCCGGCGTTTTTCTTTTTTCCAGGTGATGCGGCTGATGCGCCTTCTGGGCCATGATCCGGAAACCGTCGAAGATGCGCAGACGTTTGCCCGGCAAGTGCAGAGCCTGCGTATCCGGCCTCAAAATAATCTAAGTTTTCCCGCCTCGGATGTCGCGTCCGTTGAAAGAACAGAGGGAGAAACGCCGGGTTTTTTAGTCGACGCCAGTTTTCTCGGGCTTTACGGGCCGGCATCACCCCTGCCGACATTCTACACGGAAGACCTGATTCGGCAGGAAGCCGACGAAAAATCAGCCGTCCGGGATTTTCTGGACATCTTCAATCACAGGCTATTCACGCTTTTTTTCCGCTGCTCGATGAAATACCGCCTGTTTTTCCAGGTCTGTGAAGAAAAAAATCCGGAAATCCTGAATAAACTGTACTGCCTGATTGGGTTGGGTGAGTCCAGACATCGTCTCGACATGTCTCATGCTTATTCTATGATCCGCTACAGTGGGATTTTAAGCCAGCATCCCCGCAGCGCCTGGGGGCTGGAAACGATACTCGGCGATACTTTCAGCTATGCCCCGGTGAAAGTCGTTCAGTGCGCCTGCCGCCGTGTGAAAATTCCCCTGTCGCAGCGTTTGCTGCTGGGAAGAACAGGCGGCAATCTGGGTATAGACAGCATTATCGGAGGGCAAATCAAGGACCAGACCGGTAAATTTCGCCTGCGTCTCGGTCCTTTGAATTATCTACTGTTTCAGCAGCTTCTGCCGGGAAGCGAGGAAAATAATCGCCTCTCCGCGCTGACCCGGTTTTATCTCCTGGAACCGCTGGAATACGACATGGAACTGATTTTACGCGAAGGTGAAGCATCCTGCGTCTGCCTGGGTGCGGAAACGGCCAACCGGCTGGGCATGGATACGTGGATTTTTTCATGTGAAAAAATTGGTGAAGTCCGTGCGGTTTTCCCCTTTGGGTGATTGCGACACAGTCTCCCTCCAGAGGGGGACAAGAAAGGTGAACGCTCCCAGAGGGGACAAACAGAAATTAGCCACCTGGAGAGGAACGAGCTGAAGGGTAATATGAATCATTTAAAATTTAATTGCCTGACGAATATTACGGAAAGGGTCCAATGAATTATGATGAACATCGACGTTAGGTCTCTGCTGGAAAGAATGAACGTTTTTTGTACTGGTGCCCTGGAAGGAGCGGCCGGTCTGTGTGTATCCCGCACTCACTATGAAGTCACTGTCGAGCATTATTTAAGCAGGCTTTTGGAAGAAACTCAGTCGGATATGGCGCTTCTGCTTAAGCAGGCGGATGTGGATGTCAACGCCCTCAAATGGACCATCGACCGGGATATCGATGCCCTGCGCACCGGCAACACCGGTCGGCCGGTTTTTTCGCCTCTTTTGATCGAATGGCTCCAGGAGGCATGGCTCGTCTCCTCCATCAATTTCCGGGAAAACCTGATCCGCTCCGGCCCGATGCTGTCCGCCCTTCTCAACAAACAATACCGTCTTACCGAAGGGCAATACATAAACATGCTCAAAACAGTCAGCCGGGATGCCCTGCACGATCAGTACGCGACGGTCTGCCGGTCTTCCATAGAGCAGGCTATACATGAGAAAGCATCCGGACAGGAAGTGCCCTCGCCTGCGGGAACAACCGCCATCAGCCGCTTCTGCACCGACTTCACCGCCAGCGCCAGAATGGGGATAATTGATCCGGTTTTTGGCCGTGACCGTGAAATTCTGCAGATGATCGACATTCTGGCCAGACGGCGCAAAAACAACCCGATCATCGTCGGAGAAGCGGGTGTCGGTAAAACAGCTGTTGTTGAAGGACTGGCCCTGCGTATCGTGGAGGATGATGTGCCGCAGCTTTTAAAAGACGTAACGCTTCTGGGGCTGGACATGGGGCTTCTGCAGGCAGGAGCGGGCGTCAAAGGCGAGTTTGAAAATCGTCTGAAATCCGTCATGAACGAAATCAAGTCCTCACCGGTGCCGATGATTCTTTTTATCGACGAAGCGCATACACTCATCGGAGCTGGCAATCAGGCCGGGGGTGGAGACGCCGCCAATCTGCTGAAGCCGGCGCTGGCGCGCGGGGAACTGCGCACGATTGCCGCCACCACCTGGGCGGAATACAAAAAGTATTTTGAAAAAGACGCTGCGCTGGCCCGGCGTTTCCAGCCGGTCAAGCTGGATGAACCGGACGTGGCAACAACCGCTCTGATTCTGCGTGGCCTCAAGGACAAATACGAAGCGGCGCATGGCGTGACCGTGCGGGACGACGCCATTTTTGCAGCGGCGGAACTGGCCGGACGATACATTTCGGGACGGCAGCTTCCGGACAAGGCCGTCGATCTTCTGGACACGAGCGCGGCGCGTGTTAAAATTCTGCTCACGGCAAAACCGGATGTGATCGAAGACCTCGAACGATCGATGGATGCGCTGGAACGAGAAAAGAGAGCGCTTCAGCGAGACCGGATGCATGGTCTGGCGATTGATAAAGGCAGACCCGCGCAGATTGAAGAATCATTGAAATCACTTGCGGACCGTCTGGAAAAGCTGCACGAACACTGGCGGACGGAATCGGAATCTGTCCGGAAACTGCTGGATGCGCGAAAAAAACTGTGCGAGGCGGCAAGCGATGGCGTGGAAGAGCAGGCCATAGAAGGGCTGCAGCAGGCGCTGGCGCAGGCGGTGAGCGAACTTGAGGTTATTCAGGGAGGGTCGCCGCTCATGAGGGTGGATGTTGATCCGGATGTGGTTGCCAAAGTGGTTTCCGACTGGACGGGTATTCCGCTGGGCAAAGTGCTGCGCGATCAGGCCCGGAATGTTCTCCACCTGGAAGATCGCTTGAGGGAACGCATCAAAGGACAGGATGAAGCCCTGCGCATCATCTGCAGGACCATCAAGGCATCCCGGGCCGGTCTTTCTGATCCCCGCCAGCCCATCGGCATTTTTCTGCTGGTTGGTCCCAGCGGCGTTGGCAAAACCGAAACCGGTCTGGCCCTGGCCGATCTTCTTTTCGGAGGAGAACGTTTTCTCACAACCATCAACATGAGCGAATTTCAGGAGGGCCATACCGTCAGCCGTCTGATCGGTTCTCCCCCCGGTTATGTTGGCTACGGGGAAGGCGGCATATTGACCGAAGCCGTGCGGCAAAGGCCCTATTCCGTGGTGCTGATCGATGAAGTTGAAAAAGCGCATCATGATGTCATCAATCTTTTTTATCAGGTGTTTGACAAAGGCACGCTTTCTGACGGAGAGGGACGAGACATCGATTTTAAAAACACCATCATTTTTTTACCCAGCAACCTGGCATCGGATGTCATTACCGGAATGTGGAATGTCACGGAAAAACCGTCTATGGATAAATTGACCGAAGCCATACGGCCGATTCTCTCCAAACATTTCAAGCCCGCGCTTCTGGCCCGGATGACCATCGTGCCCTATGTGACGCTTGACCCGGCTTTTATGGAAGAGATTGTCAGGATCAAGCTCAGACAGTTGGAATCTCGGCTGTCTGAAACCGGAAAAATGAAGGTTTGCTTCACGCCGGATGTTGTAAGACAGATTGCCGGCCGCTGCAGGGAAGTGGAGACTGGTGCCAGAAACATTGATCATATCATGCGGGGAACCCTTTTTCCGCTTCTGGCCGGAGAAGTCCTCTCGCGCCTGGGAGAAGAAAAAGGGCCTGCGGATGTGTTTCTGGGTGTGAGAGACGGCGAGTTTGATATCCGGTTTCAATAATTATCAGGGGGGTGCAAATCATTTTCATCTGGAATAAAAATGACCGGACAAATCAGGAATTGATCGAAGAAATTCACTACCTGAATCAAAAAATCAAAGAACTGGAACGATCGGCATGGCCATACGGGATGAGCCCGTCCGATGAAAATATCGATAAATACACCTGTCGTTAGATAAGGTATTCTTCACAGTAAGACGAAAAGACGAGCACAAATCAAACTTTATTATCTATCGGTTCCTGAAGTTCTCAAAACGTCAAATTCCACCAAAATGCTTGATTTCACTTAAAAGTCATTGATGCTGCAAATTTTCTTCTTTAAAAAATGAAAAGTGTTGGTATAATATCAAAGATATCGGCAAACGTGAGGTTCGTATATTATTTGTTCGGACAGGATACGGGCACCCCACATATTTTTTAAGAAGGGAGAATATCTATGAAAAGATCATTTATCCTCTGTCTCATGATGACGTTTCTACTGCCTTGTTTCGCCATGGGTCAAGAGCCGGCAATAGGAAAAACAAAAACAGGCAAGGGCGACATTGTTGTCATTCGCAGCGGCAAAGAAATTCCCATTAACATTGGCGACAAAATTTACCAGAAGGACATCATCCGGACGGGGGCGGAAAGCTCCGTGGGAATTATTTTCGAGGACAACACGATTTTATCCCTGGGACCGAAAAGTGAAATAGTGATTGATGAATATGTTTTTGTCCCCCAAAAAGGCATGCTCTCTATGATTGCCCGGATGGTGAAAGGTACCGCCTCCTATGTTTCTGGCATCATCGGCCGGCAGTCCCCGGAATCGGTGAAGTTCCAGACTCCTGACGCAACAATCGGTATTCGCGGAACAGAGTTTTTAGTCAAGGTCAAAGATACCAGCCTATGCCCTTGCATCACGCAGTAAGTCAGCTTTTCACGAACAAATAATTTTTCGAAAAATCCTTGCGAAGGAGGCGGATATGAAGAGAATAATGAACATACTTGCCATCTTGGGTCTGGTTTTGTTTTTAGCGGGCTGTGGCGCCAGGAGCATGGTCATATTAATTCCCGACCCTGACGGGAATGTTGGACAACTGGTAGTGGCGAACGAGGGCGGGCAACAAATATTAAACCAGGCGAATCAATCGGTGAAGGTGACGGACAGCAAAACAGCGCCGGGTAAAGTATCAACGCTCAGCGCCGAAGAAATCCAATCCACCTTTTCCGATGCGTTGGCGGCGCAGCCGCTGCCGCCGGTAACATTCATCCTCTATTTCCTGCAGGATTCAAATGAACTGACCGATGAATCCAAGGCCGTTCTCCCGCAAATTTTTCAGACCATCCGGGAGAGGGGTTCCGCCGATATTGTCATATCCGGACATACCGACACGGTGGGTGAAAAGGAATATAACTACAAGTTGGCCCTTGACCGGGCGCAGGTAACATCCGAAATATTGGTGGCCAGCGGCTCAGTCCGGGCCCATATCTCTGTCACCTCGCATGGTGAAGGAAATCCCCTCATTAAGACCGCCGATGAGATCGCGGAACCAAAGAACCGGCGGGTGGAAGTAGTGATAAAATAAGTTATCACCGCCGGCAAGGTTAGGCAGGAGAACAGAATTGAGCAGACTACCAATTCGCGACTCCGACAATTTTATCGTAAATGGCAAGTCGGGAAACCGCCGCATCCTGGTCTGGGGCCTCCTGTCCACGCTGTTTTTTGCGATTATCTTTGCATTTAAGCCAAACCTGCTTCAGCAGCTTGATTATATAAATTATGACCTTCTTCTGAGGAATTTCCCGAACAATCAGGCCAGCCGCAATCTGGTCATTGTTGACCTTGATGAAAAAAGTCTGAATAGATATGGGCAATGGCCCTGGCCCCGCTACCGGGTCGCCGAGTTATTTGACAAAATTGCGGCCCTGAAACCTTCTGTAATTGGCCTCGACATGGTTTTTGCCGAACCTGACAGAACCTCAGCAGGGCAGCTGTTGAAAGACCTGGGGAAGACCTATAAACTTGACATAACCGTTGACGGGCTTCGCGATGAATTCAGCGATAATGATCGTATCCTTGCGAAGTCAATCGCGAGCCGGCGTTTTGTCCTGGGTAATAAATTCCAATTCAGCAGGCTGGAAAAAAGTTCGGAACAATGCGTTTTACACCCGGTCAAGGTTTCGTCTAGACGAAACACGGGAGAACGGAAAGAGGATGCGGGACTTCCGGAAAGCACAGGCGCTTTGTGCAATTTAACCATACTCTCCGAAAAGGCCGGCGCGTCGGGGTTTATTAATTTCAGCCCCGATCAGGACGGTATGCTGAGGCGCCTGCCGATGCTCATTCAATACAATGGAGAGGTTTATGCCAGCCTGGCCCTCGCCACGGTTTTGAAACTTAAGAACTCCGGCAATATTCTGCTGCAAAAAGACGGGGGAACCCTGAACTCAGTCAACTACGGGAGAACCTCGGTACCCGTTGACCGTCATGGTCAGATGCTGATTAAATTCCGGGGCCCGAACAGGAGCTATGAATATATATCGGCAGCGGATATAATGTCCGGTGATGTCGCCTCCGGGTGACCTTTGAAAAAGTTGAACATACTGCTGGTAATCAAATTTAGAGAAATTTTTCAGAAAAAGACAGATGATGAAAATCAAAATTGCCATCTCCGGCGGTTATTTCAAGTTATGAAGAGTCCATT
>JAQVLL010000367.1 GCA_028704195.1 Smithellaceae bacterium | reverse complement strand
AAAATAATTCGGACCCGTCATCTATTCGATGCCGCAAATGGTGGGATATTCCGAAAAGGAGTCTATGAAAAAAACAAAAATTGTCTGCACAATCGGGCCCGCTTCCGAAAATCAGGATATCCTTCAAGCCCTGATGAGAAACGGCATGGATGTGGCGCGGCTGAATTTTTCACATGGCTCCCAGGAAGGCCATCTACAGAAGATACAAACCATCCGTGCCCTATCGGAAAAGCTTGCCCGCCCGGTGGCGATTTTGATGGACCTGGCCGGGCCGAAAATCCGTATTGGCAAGATCCCTGATCCCGGCATCGTTCTGGCACCGGGCCGTAAATTTATCCTAACCAGTCGTCCGGTTGAAGGAAGCACAGACGCCGTATCACTTACCTACAAAGATCTGCCGCGTGAGGTCAAAGCCGGAGACAGGCTGCTTCTGGCTGACGGTCTCATGGAGCTTGTGGTCGAGGCGTCCAGTGACATAGATATTTTCTGCGAAGTAGTCACCGGCGGTTTGCTGACATCGCATAAGGGGATCAATCTGCCAACGGGAACCATACGGACATCATCTCTAACCCCGAAGGATCGAGATGATCTATTGTTCGGTCTGGAACATGATGTTGATTTTGTTGCATTATCTTTTGTAAAGACGGCAGATGACATTCAGGTGGTTAAGGATATTATCAGGGAGCAAGGCAAGGACACTCCGGTCATTGCCAAAATTGAGAAGCACGAAGCTTTGGAAAATATTGATGCGATCATGGACAGTTCCGACGGCATCATGGTTGCGCGGGGCGATCTTGGTGTGGAAATACCGCTGGAAGATGTGCCCTTGATTCAAAAAAGATTGATTGCCAAAGCCAATGATTCCGGTAAACCGGTTATCACCGCGACACAGATGCTGCGATCGATGGTTTCTTCGCCTCGCCCCACCCGTGCCGAAGCTGCTGATGTGGCCAACGCGGTGCTTGATGGCACCGATGCCGTGATGCTCTCCGAAGAAACAGCTTCCGGCGAATATCCGTCGGAAGCTGTTCTATATATGAATCGTCTGGTCACAGCGGCCGAAAGCGGTTTCCCGTTTGCAGAATTTCTGGCCATGATTCCCAAGAAAGACATTTCCGAATCCGTTGCCCATGCGTCATGCATACTGGCCAATCATCTGGAAGCCAAAGCGATCGTCGCCCATACGCAATCCGGTATGACCGCGCGTTACATTTCCCGCTTCCGCCCACGGCAGCCGATTGTTGCCTTATCACCGAACATGAAGACCGTCAGGCGTCTTGCTCTGAGCTGGGGCTGCCGTCCCCGTCTGATCGGCCGACTGCAGAACACGGATGAAATGATCGAAAACGCCACACAGGCTGCACGGGCGTCCGGCGAGGCTGAAGGGGGAGACCTGATTGTCATCACCGTCGGTCATCCCATCTGCGCGTCTGGAACGACGAATATGCTGAGGGTGAAAAGGGTAAAGGCGTGAGCTGCGAAATAAAGGGAATCGACAGGCTGAGCTGTTACCTGCGGCGGGCGACAAGGGCATCCACCTGCAAAACCCGGGGTGCAAACACCAATGAGCGATGATAAATTATACATTGTGCTGATGGGACTGCCCGCAAGGGGAAAGTCCACGCTGGCTTTGCGCCTGCTGGAGGCATTCCGCAAGGATCACATCCGGACACGAATGTTCAACAACGGTAATCTGCGCCGGATTTACCGGCCGCTTGACGAGACGTCCCGTGCCGAATTTTATTCTCCCCGGAACACCGTTGCCATCGCCCTGCGGGATAAGTTTGCCCGCATGAATATGGAAAAGGCCAGACGTTATCTTCGCAATTCAGGGCAGGTGGCTATTTTAGATGCAACCAACGCCAGCCGCCGCCGAAGGGAAATCATTGAACATCGTCTTGACGATCATCCTCTCCTCTTTATCGAGTGCATCAACGATGACCCGGAAATCCTGAACTTGAGCATTCTGGAAAAAACAAGACTTCCGGAATTCAGTGATCTGGAATACAGGAAAGCGGAAGCGGAATTTTTAAAAAGAATTGATTACTACAAGTCGATCTACGCTCCCTTGAAAAAGGAGAGAAACTTTGTCCGCCTGGAGTCGTTGCAGAACAGGATTATCGAAGAAAAACATACAGATCCTATTTATCTTTACGCCCGACTGCGGGATTATCTGGTTACGGACGAAGTGAAAAATCTGTTTTTGATCCGGCATACGCAAACGGAATATAATCTTGAAGACCGCATCGGTGGGAATCCGGGTTTGACAGCAAAGGGAAAGGAGCAGGCTGAAGCGCTGGCGCAGTTTTTCAGCGCGAAAAGAATAGCCTACATCTTTACCAGCCGCAAGATCAGGACCAAAAGAACGGCGGAAGCGATTGCCGCGAAGCAGGATCATTGCCGGATCATCGCGCTCAAAGAGTTCGATGAAATCAATGCCGGCATCTGTGAAGGCATGACCTATGCTGAGATTGAAAAAAAGATGCCGGAGGTTTTCCGCGCTCGTGAAGCCAATAAATATGGTTATGCCTATCCGGAAGGTGAAAGCTACGCGATGATGAAGTCGAGGATTGAGGAGGGAATCAAAAAATCCTTTTTCCTGAACCGCCACGCGCACAATATTATGATTATCGGCCATCAGGCGGTCAACCGTTTAATTCTGTCACATTTTCTTTACCGGCGGGAAATGGATGTCCCTTACATTTACATCCCGCAGGATCGTTTCTATCATATTGTCTCCACACAGAATAAAAAACTTTTTGAATTGAGGCGTTATGATAAACATTTTTATAAAAAAACGGCGCAAGGAGGTTGAGTCCTATGAGTGGAATCAAAATGAATGTGGATGAATTCAGCAGACTGTCAAAAAAACCCGGCGAAGAGCCAGTGGTCATGCTGAACTTGCTTAAGTTCAAAGGTGCTGAAGGGGAGGCTTCTTACGCGCGCTATACGAAAGAGGCGGGGAAATTTGTTGAAAGTGTCGGAGGGAAAGTTCTATATCTTGGGAAACCCGACGAGCTGCTCAACGGAAATGAAAAATGGGATCTGCTCATGCTGGTTCAATATCCATCCCGCAAGGCATTTCTTTCCATGGCCAATAATCCCGATTATCTTAAAGCACACCGTTTTCGC
>JAQVLL010000366.1 GCA_028704195.1 Smithellaceae bacterium | reverse complement strand
GCATGAAGACCCGCTCAATTTGATTGTCGAGATCAAGGGATACAGGCGGGAAGATGCCCAGGAAAAGAAATCCACGATGGATACATACTGGGTGCCTGGCGTTAATAATTGCGACGTATACGGACGTTGGGCATTTGCCGAATTTACCGATGTGTACCAAATGCAAACCGACTTTGAAGCCAGGGTTGCAGCTGAGTTCAATAAAATGATCGATAGCGTGTTGAAGGGTTAAGAATAATGGCGTCGAAACAGGATAAGTCTCTGAAAACGGTTGAAACGCTCACGCATGATGAGGCGTCCCGAAAAAACATTCCCACCGCCGAATATCAGTCGGTGATGGGCAAAGAGATGCAAAACCCGATACGGGTTGCCTATGAAAACCGCAATCGCGATCTGGACCCGCAACTTGTATGGAGAGGAAAGGACTGGTCCGATTTCGTGATTCATGCCCACCCTTTATATATTCAGGAGAAGGTCCATCCCAAAGTTCTGATCGACGACCTGCTCAAGCAGACCCAGGCGCGGAAAAAAGAGGGCAAACCCCAGCAGGTAGACCTTTTTTCCGATTTCAACGGACTGCCCGATGAAAGCGCCAAAACGGAATTCTACCAGCACGACGCCAACTGGTCCAACCGCATGATTCTCGGCGACAGCCTGCAGGTGATGGCGTCTCTGGCCGAACGCGAGGGATTGCGGGGCAAGGTGCAGTGCATCTATTTCGATCCGCCCTACGGCATCAAGTTTAATTCCAATTTCCAGTGGTCCACCACCAGTCGGGACGTGAAAGACGGCAGCGTCGGCCACATCACCCGCGAACCGGAACAGGTCAAGGCGTTCCGGGACACCTGGCGGGACGGGATTCATTCGTATCTGACCTATCTGCGGGACCGGTTGACCGTGGCGCGGGATCTCTTGACGGATTCGGGGTCGATCTTTGTGCAGATCGGGGATGAGAATGTACATCGGGTAAGGGCATTGATGGATGAGGTGTTCGGGGAGGATAATTACGTCACTGAGATTAAAATTCAAAAGACAGGAAGTTCTACAGGTAAGCATATACAGAACGTTTTTGATACCGTTTTGTGGTTTTTTATAAAAAGAGAGAATGGAAAATCGAGAATACTCCAAGCAAAAACAGGAATGGGTGATCTTTCCAACGATATCACGCCTTGGCTTTGTGTTGATGATGTTGGATACAGAAAATTGACACCAGCTGAATTATCATCATCATACAACAGAAGGGGGCTAAGAATTTTCCAGCCTGGACCTATCAATTCACAACATCCATCTCAAACACGCTCAGGGCCTTTGATTTTTGAGGGTGAGACATTCATACCTCCAAATGGACGGCAGTGGACTTATGATCCTGTTGTCGAAATAAAACGTTTTGAAAAAGCGCAATATCTTCTTAAATATGGAAGAACTTTACGTGTACGGATGTATCGAAGTGATGATGATTATGTACCCCTATCCAATCTTTGGACAGATACTCAGTTGGGCGGATTGAGTACAGAAAGAATCTACGTCGTTCAAACTTCAGAAAAAATCATCCAGCGCTGTATCCTCATGGCCACCGACCCCGGCGACCTGGTTCTCGATCCCACCTGCGGTTCCGGCACCACCGCCTATGTGGCCGAGCAATGGGGCCGCCGCTGGATAACCATCGACACTTCCCGCGTGGCCCTTGCCCTGGCCCGCGCCCGGACCATGGGCGCCCGGTTCCCTTATTATCTGCTGGCCGACAGTCCGGACGGGCAGATCAAAGAAGGCGAAATCACCGGCGCTGCACCTTCCACAGCGCCGACTCACGGTAATATCCGCCACGGGTTCGTTTATGAACGCGTGCCCCACATTACGCTGAAATCCATTGCCAACAACGCCGAGATCGACGTGATCTGGGAAAAGTATCAGGAGACGCTCGAACCGCTGCGTCAGAAGCTGAACAAGGCGCTGAGCAAAAAATGGGAAGACTGGGAAATCCCGCGCGAGGCGGATCAAAAATGGTCGGATGAGGCGAAGAAACTGCATGATCAGTGGTGGAAAAACCGCATCGCCCGGCAAAGGGAAATCGACGCCTCCATCGCTGCCAAGGCAGATACGGAATATCTTTACGACAAGCCCTACGAGGACAAAAAGAAGGTTCGAGTGGCCGGTCCGTTTACGGTGGAGAGCCTTTCGCCGCATCGCGTTCTGGGCGTGGATGAAGACGACGAACTGATCGACCAGATGGCCGAATCGCGGGACGGATACGGGGATGAGCATGGCTTTGTACGAATGATTCTGGAAAACCTCAAGACCGCCGGCGTTCAGCAGGCCCACAAAGAAGACAAGATAAATTTTTCTTCGATTGCACCTTGGCCGGGGGACCTGGTATGCGCCGAGGGAAGATATATTGAAGGCCTGCCTGCGTCCGGAAACGCACAGGGAGGCGATGAAGCCGGCGTCGAAAAACGCGCTGCGATTTTCATCGGCCCGGAGTTTGGAACCGTCTCGCGTCCGGACCTGGTTGCTGCTGCCCGCGAGGCCGGGGATGCGGACTTTGATGCGCTGATCACATGCGCATTCAACTACGACGCCCGCTCTTCCGAGTTCAATAAACTCGGCAGGATTCCCATTCTCAAGGCCCGCATGAACGCCGATCTCCACATGGCCGACGACCTCAAGAATACCGGCAAGGGCAACCTGTTTGTGATTTTCGGCGAGCCGGATATAACAGTGGTTAGTGGCCAGTGGCTTGTGACCCGAAGTGGAAGGATGATAGCAAACTATGAACAATTTAAAGAGTTATCAGGACTTGGAAGTTTGGAAGAAATCAATCGAGCTGGCCGAGATGGTTTACCGTCTCTCAGCCCACTTTCCGCCGGAGGAAAAGTTTGGTTTGACCAGTCAGATAAGAAGGTCGGCGGTGTCAATTCCAGCAAACATAGCAGAGGGGGCGGAACGTACGGGAACGGGGGAGTTTCTTCAGTTTTTGGGGATAGCGAGCGGATCTTTGGCGGAGACCGAAACATTCCTGATTCTGGCCGAGAGATTGGGAATTGTCACAATAGACCAGATAAAACAACCGCAAGCCCAGGCAGCAGACATTGGACGGATGATCAACGGGCTCAAACGATCTCTGCGCTTAAAAACCTGACAGACATGG
>JAQVLL010000365.1 GCA_028704195.1 Smithellaceae bacterium | reverse complement strand
TATTCTGCTTTTGATTTTTTCTCTCTGCTTTGTTTTGGTGCTGGTAGAGATATTTCTGCCGTTTCTGAAAATCAAAACGATTGAAGAAGCCGTTTATCAGGTGAGGCGTCCTGTGATTGTCGGGCTTTACGGGCAGTTCCATCCCCAGCTCCACTACACACTCAAGAAGAATCTGCGCGGCGTGAAACAGGTTTATCCGGGCCAGCTCGACTATGATGTGGATACCAACAACCAGGGTTTTCGCGGACCGGACTGGGATTTGTCGCCCGACAGAAAAAATGTCGTGGTTCTGGGCGACTCCTTTGCTTTTGGCTGGGGCGTCCAGTGGGATCAGACCGTCGGGATGATTCTGGAAAAAGAATTGCAGAAGAAGGACGCCGCCTATCATGTCATCAACCTGGCGATGCCCGCGTGGGATATCGACCTGATTGTCCGCTCGTTTGAATTATACAGAGACATGCTCAAACCCGTTGCAGTTGTCTATGTGTTTTGTCCGAACGATCTTTTGGGCGGCATGAAAAAAGTATCGCCCGGCGTCTTTGATATCGAATATCATCCCGGGCCTGATGATGAAAAAGAATTCATCGCCATGGTGGCAAGGCAGCAGCCCGGTTACTGGTCATGGGACAAATTCCGCAGAGGCTCCTATCTGCACGCCTATCATGCCCGTATCATCAGGCCTATTTTCAGCAAAAGAATCAGGGAATCGCTGACCATAGACGAGGCGCCGCCAGGATACAGTTTCCCTCCTCCCATGGATCCACCCGCTGAATCGACTTTTGATCCGGAGCGCAGGGAGTTTCTTCTGTACTGTCTTGATCGCCTGCGTAAAGGCGTCGGGGAAAGCCCCCTTTACATTATTGACACGTCCGACAAATCGATTTTATACAGGAAGGATCAGGCAGACAATCGAAGGTGGGTTTTGCGGGAGTATGGTCTGGCCCACAGGGATGTGACCGTTATTGATTTTGAGAGTTTTGTCCGTCGAACCCCGGACGGACGGAAATTCTATCTGGATTACGATGATCACTGGTCGCCGGACGGACACTCGGCCGCGGCCGGTTTGATTTTGCAAAACTGGAAATGGTCAAAATGAGACTTAAAGGGGCCGGAAAATGCACGACCGGATGATTTAACCTGACAAAAAAGAAGATTGCCTTGGAAAAACCGAAGATCAGTGTGGCCATTATCGCGCAGGATGAAGCCGATCGAATCGGAAACCTGCTCAAAAGCCTGGGCTTTGCCGATGAGATTGTCGTCGTGGACTCAGGAAGTGCCGACGGCACGCAGGACATCTGCCGGAAGGCGGGCGCTCGCGTGATATCGAACACCTGGCCGGGATACGTTGCTCAGAAACAATTCGCCCTGGAGGCGGCAACCCACGAGTGGATTCTTTGTCTTGATGCGGATGAGGAAGTGCCGGCCGCGCTCGCGGCGGAAATATGCCAGGCGGTGGCAGGTGCCGGGATGGAGACATGCGGTTTTTCCATGCCCCGATTATCGAGGTATCTGGGGCGCTGGATCAGGCATGGCGGCTGGTATCCGGACCGCAAAGTGCGTCTGGTTCGCCGGGGCAGGGGAAAGTGGCAGGGGGTGAATCCCCATGACAAGCTTGTCGTGGAGGGCGGGGTAAAGCATCTGAAAAATCCCATGCTGCATTATGTCTATCGGGGCATTTCCGATCAGGTGGTCACCATGAACCGTTTTTCGGAAATTTACGCGGGGCAGGACCATCCCCGCGGCGGCTGGTTTGTCGCGGCGGGGCTTGTTCACGCCTTTGGAAAATTTCTCGAATGTTATCTGTGGAAACTCGGTTTTCTGGATGGTGTTCCCGGATTGGTCATTGCGGTAAATTCCGCGGAGTATGTGTTTTTAAAACATGCCAAAAGATGGGAAAAAAGCCTGTCCCGGAAGTGATGTAAATGGACATCTCATTCATTATTGTCAACTGGAACACCAGAAACCTTCTGCAGGACTGCCTGGACTCCATCATCAAAACAGCAGAATCACTGACGTATGAAATTATCGTTATGGACAACGCCTCCACGGACGGATCGGTCTCGATGCTGGCTGAAAAATATCCGCAGGTCAAAATTATTGCCAACAGGGAAAACAGGGGATTCGGCGCCGCCAACAATCAGGGTTTCGCCGTGATGAAAGGCAAATACGCCCTGCTTATCAATACGGACGCCGTCCTGACGAACGGTGCAGCCCGAAAATTATGGGCTTTTGCGGAAGCTACCCCCGATGCCGCGATTGTCTGCGGCCAGCTGCTCAATGCCGATGGAAGCAAACAGAATTCCGTCGCCGCGTTTCCGACGCTGTTGACCCTTGCCGCCAACACGTCGCTTCTGGAATATCTTTTTCCCGCAAAATATCCCGGCAAAAGGTATGAACATGCCGCGCCGCTGGAAGTGGATTCAGCCATCGGTGCGTGCATGCTGATCCGCAAAAAGGCGCTTGATGATGTCGCTGTCTTTGACGAGCGTTACTTTTTCTTTTTTGAAGAGACGGATCTGGCGTACGCAATGAAACGAGCCGGCTGGCGGGTTTATCAGGTTCCGGACGCCCCGATTTATCATCTTCAGGGACAAAGCATCGGCCGGAATGTGCGTTCGCGCATAGAATTTTACCGCTCCCGCTACCAATTCCTCCGCAAATGGCATGGCGGGGCGTATTACCGGACGGCGGCAGTGATCATTTTCCTGCGGCTGTTGGTGGATACGCTGCTCAATGGTCTCGGCGTGATCTTTACACTGGGCATGGCGGCAGGTCTTCGTCAGAAATTCTTCACATATTTACAGATCATGAAATGGCATTTGTCCGACAGATGAGGCGTTTTTATCAAAAGCTTCAAAACAGCCCGAACCACGACGAGGGGCATTGAGGTTATATGCCCCGTTTTCATAGCGGGGATTTCACGAATAAATATTTGACAATATTGATGTTATTTTATATTTAAATACGTTTAAACAGGTCACGCAGAAAGGCATGCGTGTAACTGAAGGGGCGGAGCTGTGAGAGCTTTGCACAACTCAACCCATTTTTGCCAGAGCTGGCCGTAATATTTGCCTGAGTTAATCGACCTAAAATAACAGTTAATATATTGATATTATTCATGATATGTCTTGACATGATCCTGGTTT
>JAQVLL010000364.1 GCA_028704195.1 Smithellaceae bacterium | reverse complement strand
GAGTGGTTGTCGAAAAAGGCGACCAGGCGGGAGGCCCCGCCGTGGGCACAAGAGTTTGCATCAGACCGACATACTGTGGTAAATGTACAAGTTGCCTCTCCGGCAAAGAACACCTCTGTCGTGTGCACAGGCGGACCACGGGGATCGGCGATTTACCGGGTGGCTTTGCCGAGTATGTCAAGGTCTATTCGCAGATGCTGATCCCTATTCCTGAGGGAGTCGATTCCCGTAGCGCCGCCCTCGCAGAAACATTTGCCGCAGCACTGCATGCTGTTTATTGCACAAGCGGTGGGAAAGGTTCTGTTTTGGTCATGGGAGGCGGCCCCATCGGCCTTTGCGCGGTTCGCGTTCTAAAAATCCTCGGTTACGGCCCGATCGTGCTGTTCGAGCCGGTAAAGGTAAAACGGGACATCGCCCTCCTTTATGGCGCCGACCATGTCTTCGACCCTCTCGAAAAAGATACAGATGCACAAGCCGTAACAATTGCTCCGGATGGATTTCAGAAAATCTTTGAATGTTCCGGCGTCAAATCCAATATCGACCGTGCGATCAATCTTTCAATGGACAACGGAGAGATCTGCATCGTGAGCATGATCTTTTCTCCGCTCACGATCTCCGCGCCGTTCCTCATGAATCTCAAGGAAATCCGTCTGACGACGTCCATCTCCAATTCGCACCGGGAAAACATCAAGTGTCTGCAATGGATGGCCGAAGGGAAGATTGATGCGCGGCCGCTGATCTCCGATATTGAACCCCTGGAGCGCCTGCCTGCCGTATACAAAGATAGAATCGACACCGGCCTGGCCATCAAAGCGTTGTTTGTGATCGGCGAAGAATTTTGAGGATAACGGTGGAATATGCCTGTGCTATACGAACTTCTTTATGGTTTTGTTCATTGCCGCGGCAGGACGACTTATTCCGCAGGATATGTGAACACACTGGCTGAAGCCGAGGCGTGGCTCAAGAAAAACCGGGGGGCGGAGTCACGCACCGTAAAAGTACCTCCCGAAGATCCTGTACGTTACTGCAAGGCCGCCTGGTGCCCCTTCAAGCGTCAGAAGCCATGGTTTGAAATTCGAGACGTACGGAAGCCGGAGGAATCGGAGTAAGGCATTCTTCCAACGATGTGCGTGGAGTGCTGATCTTTCGATCACGATAAGAAGAGAGATTCATTTTTTGATTTAATCAGGTTCGGGTGGTAAGAAGCGGGAAAACCGTCTATTCAAAAGTAACGAATATTTAAAGGACTATAATGATGGGCGCCAAGGAACGACGTGAAAGGGAAAGAGAACAGAGAAAAAGCCATATCCTGGACGTGGCCAGAGAACTGCTTCTGGGAAAGGGCATGAATGCCACATCTATTAATCAGATTGCCAAACGTTCCGAATTAAGCGTTGGTGCCATCTATTTTTATTTCAAGGACAAAGAAGAGCTCTTCGCAGCCCTTCAGCTGGAGGGGCTGGAACTGCTCCATAGTGCGGTTCGTCAGGCAGTAGCTAAAAAATCGACCCCGGAGAAAAAGATCCGATCAATCGCGATGGCATACCTGAGATTCAGTGAGGATCACAAAAGTTACTTTGATATCATCACTTACTTTCTGACGTCGCCCGAAACCATTTTCCCTCCGAACTTGAAAAACGTCATTGACGAGCACGGCAACGCCAGCATCTCCATGCTTGCCGCGGCCATCCGGGAAGGCATCGACGCCGGCAAGTTCAAGCAGGTGGATCCCCGGAGGCAGGCGATCATTCTATGGGGCGCGTTTAACGGAGTCATCCAGTTAAAAAAACTGGAGAAGACCATCCTGGGAAAAGATGAATACCGATCTCTATACGCGGAAGCACTGGACAGATTTCTGGACGGACTGCGCAAACATCCCCAAAATTAAAAAGGCAGGATCAGAAAAACAACCTGTCTGACCGCAAGTCCATACAGTTATTCAGCAACGGGTATGATCGATATGCGGGCATCAGCCACGTAACAACCCTGGCCGGTTCCCATAGCCATTATCGGGTTTAAGTCCATTTCATGTATCTCGGGAATATCTTCTATCAGGGCTGAGATCCTTAGTAGTAGTTCCTTGATGGCGGCAATATCCGACACAGGAGCACCTCTCCAGCCATCCAGGATTTTATGAGATCTAAAAGTCTTGATCATATTCTCTGCATCCATATCAGTCAATGGATGGATTCTAAAACTGACGTCTTTGAAGAGTTCGGCGTAGACACCCCCCAACCCGAACATCATTAACGGACCAAAGTTTTTGTCCTGAGTTACACCAACGATGAGTTCCACACCGCCTGTAAGCATTTTCTGGACCGTGACACCTTTCATTTCATTCACTCTGGATATTTTATCGAGGTTCATACGGATCTGATTGTAGGCGTCGATTACCGCATCCGCTGATTTTAAATTCAGAATGACCCCGCCTACATCGGTTTTGTGGGTAATCGTGGGGGAGCAGAGCTTAACCGCCACCGGGTAACCGATGCGGTCTGCTGCCTCAGCCGCTTCTTTAGCCGTCAGGGCGATTCTGGAACCGGCGGAGTGGATACCGTAAATATTGAACAGGTTTGCAATCTCATCCGTATCCAGCCATGTCTGTTCAGAAGGGTTTCTATCCAGCGCTGCTTTAATAATGGTTTCAGCGGCCTTTTTATTAATCTCATCGAATTTTGGTATTGTACCTTTCGGATGCCTTGTATATTCATAGTATTCATACGCTTTGGCCAGGGAAAACGCGGTTGCTTCCGGAAAAGTATATTCGGGAATGTAACCTTCCTCCGGGGATCCGATCAGTTTGTATTTCGAGTCTGCACCCAGTAAGGAAAGCATGACCGGGATACCCTTCTTACGGAATTCAGGCGCAACCTGCCGGATAGCCTGAATCATGGGTTCCAACAGTTCCGGGATTGGCCGGATATAAATCACAATGAGGGCATCGATATCTTCTTCCAGTAATAGTTTCATCGTTCTTGCATATTGGTCAGGCATAACCCCCGCTGTCGTGTCGATCGGGTTCATATAGCTTGCCTTGGACGGCAGGAACGACTTTAACTCGTTTCTTGTCTTTTCCGACAATACCGGAAACTGAAAGCCTTTGGCTGAAAGCGCGTCCGCTGCCATAATGCCCGCACCGCCTCCATTGGTCAGCACCGCTACTTTG
>JAQVLL010000363.1 GCA_028704195.1 Smithellaceae bacterium | reverse complement strand
ACCGACTCGTTTCTGGAGATCAGGCCGAAATTCGGGCCCAGCATGGTCACGGGGCTGCTTCGGATCGAGGGCCGGCCCTTCGGCGTCATCGTCAACAACACCATGCACATGGCCGGCGCGATTGAAGCCGAAGGAGCGGACAAGGTCGCCCGCTTAATGCAGATTTGCAACACCCATGGTCTGCCGATTTTGTCATTATGCGACACACCGGGCTTCATGGTCGGTCCGGAAATTGAAAAGCGTGCGCAGGTGAGACATGTCTGCCGAATGTTCGTCATCGGTTCCCACCTCACGGTTCCCTATTTCACCATTGTCTTGCGCAGGGGATACGGCCTCGGGGCCATGGCCATGGCCAAAGGGGGATTCCATGAGTCTTTCTTCACGGCTGCCTGGCCGACCGGAGAATTCGGCGGAATGGGGCTGGAAGGCGCCGTCAAGGCCGGATTCAAGAAAGAACTAGCGGCCATTGAAGATCCCCGGAAACGGGAAGAATTGTATGAGTTCCTTGTCGCCCAGCTCTACGAAAGGGGCAAGGCCATTAACATGGCTTCCTACCTGGAGATTGACGCGGTCATTGATCCGGCAGACACCCGCAGGTGGATCATGCAGGGGCTGAAATCCGCGCCTGCCAGAAAATCCGGTGATGCCTGTCATTCTTTCGTTGATCCATGGTAATAGAGATAACATTTATAATATCAATATGTTAAGATTATTTCATGCCATCGGATAAAAAGATTTATCAGATGACTAAAATTTATTGACAAACAGGCATAATTTGTCTATAAGCTCCACTCTTAACATTAATCGAGGATATGTATATGTATGCAATCATAAAAACGGGAGCAAAACAACACAAGGTCAGTGAAGGCGATGTCCTGCTGGTTGAAAAACTGGCGGGAGACAAGGGTACCGAAGTTGTTTTTGATGAAGTTCTGATGGTTTCTGACGACAACAATGTGAAAATCGGGAAGCCTTTTGTGGAAGGCGCGAAAGTGGTCGGCGAAGTTGTGACCCAGACAAAAGGCCCGAAAGTGATTATCGGTAAAATGAAGCGCCGCAAGGGATTCCGTAAAAAGACCGGGCATCGTCAGGAATTGACCAGCATGAAAATAAAGAAGATTTCGATATAGGCGGAGGACATCATGGCACATAAAAAAGGTCAGGGAAGCTCCCGCAACGGTAGAGACTCCAATGCGCAGCGACGCGGCGTCAAAGTATATGGCGGTGAAAAAATTCACGCGGGATCCATTATCGTGCGGCAGGTGGGCACCAAGATTCATCCAGGCAACAATGTCGGCTTGGGAAAAGACTACACGCTTTTCGCACTCATCAACGGCGTTGTAAAATATGAAAGGCTGGACAAAACCCGGAAAAAAGTCAGCGTATACGCCACATAAATCAGGCGGGTGAATACAGGATATTTTAAGGCGCTTACCTACTAAGCGCCTTTTTATTTTTTGCGTAAATTTCCTTTCCTTTGCGTGACGTTGTTGTCAGCTCCGTTGCCTCCCTCAACGTATCTATGAGTTACCATTGCGGGGGCAACTTGTTGACGCCGCTTCATACTTTGTATAGAAAATTTCCGACATCTGTCATATATAGTTAAAGAAAAAAGGCATTCTCCTTATGAAGTTTGTTGACGAAGCAAAGATATATGTGAAGGGCGGACACGGTGGAGCAGGCTGCGTGAGTTTCCGGCGGGAGAAGTTTGTTCCCAAGGGAGGCCCTGACGGTGGCGATGGCGGCAAGGGCGGTGACGTGATTTTTCGCGCAGACAGAAGCCATCATACGCTGCTGGATTTGAAATATCAGCAGCATCATTTCGCCAAAAACGGCGGACACGGCTCCGGCAACAACCGCACCGGACGCAGCGCGGATGACTTGATCGTCATTGTTCCGCCAGGCACCGTCGTAAAGGATTTTGAAACCGGAGAGATTTTGGCTGATCTGTCCAAACCCGGACAAACCTTCATCGTAGCCAAAGGCGGAATCGGTGGCAAAGGCAACGCTCACTTCAAGACATCCACGCATCAGACGCCTCGCTTCGCCCAGGAAGGCATGGAGGGCGAGGAACGGCAACTCAAAATGGAGCTCAAACTGCTGGCCGATGTTGGCCTGATCGGTTTTCCCAACGCGGGAAAATCCACCTTCATCTCGCGTGTCTCGGCCGCCCGGCCAAAAATTGCCGATTACCCCTTTACAACGCTCACACCGCATCTGGGGGTGGTGAAATACAAAGACAGCCCAGGCTTCGTCGTGGCGGATATTCCCGGACTGATTGCCGGGGCGCATGAAGGTCTGGGTATGGGGATTCAGTTTCTCCGACATGTGGAACGAACCATCGTGCTGCTGCATCTGATTGACATTTCCGAAGAGCCCAATACCGATGCCTGGAAAAATTATACCGCCATCAATCAGGAACTGAAAGGCTATAATCCGCAATTGCTCAAAAAAGCACAGGTCGTCGCGCTCAATAAAATTGATCTGCCTGTGGTGCGGGAAAAGGCCAAAAAATCAGTTGCGCAATTCGCGAAAAAAGGGATAATGCTGTATCCGTTTTCCGCTGCAACCGGTGAAGGTTTGCAGGACATTTTAAAAAAGATTGTAACCCTCTTAAACCATACTGAATCTGATGAGCCATGAATGATATTCGCCTGACAACGATCGCATCCGTCAAGAAAATCCTTATTAAAATCGGTTCCGCGGTCCTTACCGGCGCAGACGGCCTGGATTTGAAAATCATCGAAGCCCTGACACAGGAAATGTGTGACCTGACACGTCGCGGTTTTTCGATTGTCCTGGTGACATCCGGCGCCATCGCATCGGGCAAACATCGTTTGAATATTGAAGGCACACTCAAGAGCATCCCTGAAAAGCAGGCTGCGGCAGCTGTCGGACAGGGCAGGCTCATGCGTGTTTATTCCAAATCGTTTGAAAAAAACAATCTTCATGTCGCGCAGATTCTGCTGACCCTGTCGGATTTGACCGACCGGCAGAGATACCTCAATATCCGCAATACACTCTCCACCCTGATGGACTGGCATGTAACGCCGATTATCAATGAAAATGACTCGGTGGCTGTTGATGAAATCAAATTCGGAGACAACGACAATCTTGCCGCGATGATCGCCAATGTCATCGAGGCGGATCTGTTCATCAATCTGACGGCAACCG
>JAQVLL010000362.1 GCA_028704195.1 Smithellaceae bacterium | reverse complement strand
ACCATATCGCAGCAACTTGCGAAAAATTTGTATTTGACGCCTGCAAAAAATCCGATTCGTAAAGTCAAAGAGGCTATTTTGACCTGGCGCATCGAACAGAACATGAAGAAAAGAAGAATTATTGAATTGTATTTGAATGTAGCGGAATGGGGAGATGGATTATTTGGAATAGAAACTGCCGCCCGCAAATATTATGGCAAAAGAGCACGGAATCTGAACGCGCGTGAAGCCTCTGTTCTGGCAGCTGCTTTACCCGACCCGCGGCGTTTCAAACCAAAAGGCAGTTCACGATATGCAGCAAAGCGTGCAGAACGAATTTACCAGATCATGCTGCGCCGGGGCATTATTATCAGGGAGTACGATGAAGTCATTCGGCAAAAAGATGAAGATGTAAAAGATGAAACAAAAGAGGAAATAACGGAAGAAGAAATTCTTGATTCTCCCGAATGGCAGAATGAAGTCCCTGAAGTTTCAGCAAGCGGGGAAAATGATTCCGGTGAGGAGCTGAGTGATACGGTTGAGATGCCGGAAGATGCAGATAATGAATCAAAAGAAAACGTTCCGGATCAATTGACGGGCTCAGAAGCGATGCCGAATGAATCGCCGGAATGAAGTTGGCACCCTTTTGCAAAGAAGGGCAATGACCGCCTTTTAAAGCAAGGGGTTCAGGCAGGTCTGTAACATCCGCAGCTTGAGGGTGTTGTTAATTTACGCCCCGGTAAACGCCATCATAGTCAATTGTTGACAGGGTTATTGCTCTCTCTGCGTGTCCAAGAGTGTGCGACACTGCTTCTCCTGTAAAGAGAGTGTGGTCGCTCACGTCGATCTCGCTTTCTTGGTGAGAGGGACCGATTGTTGCTTTAGAAATAAATGTTGCGTCTCTGGAATTTTCCAGTTTTTACAACACCGGCAGTTCCACCGGTTTTTCTTTTTTAGCCTGCTCATCAAGAATAATAGCCAGCGCCATGCGGGCTGACTTCCCGACCAGCGTGGAGCATTCTTCAGCCATGCCTACCTCTAGCGCCGCCTTCAGATCGTCCATGTCGTAGAGATTAAAAAAACGGCCGAATTGCTTGATTTGAATATCGTGGCACCGGCAGGTGGAAAATTCTTCGACAAACTGATCGTGAAATTTCCTGGACAGAAGAAGCGCCCGGATCTGCTTGCCCATTTTAGGAAGGTCTTCTTTTTTCCTTCCGAAGAAGTAGCCGATGGCGATGGTTCCGCCGGATAACGCGCCACAGTGGCCGTCGCCCGTAAGGCCTACGCCGTCAGCCAGCCCCGTCGCGGCACGGATGACATGTTCATCTTCCACGCCCAGGACCTCGAAAATGGCGGCAATGGTGCACTGCGCGCAATTGCCGCCTTTGAGTTCACAGGCTTTCGCCTTTTGATAAACTTCTTCCAGCCGTTCTTCTCTGTTCATAGCGGTTCCTCGCTGAATCATTTTTTTGCTTTCTCGATGATTTCTCCTATACCCAGCACCTCCAGCCGGTCTTCCAGGTTTTCCATCTTCACGGCATCCGTTATCATCTTGGCGCAGTTGGGACAGGCTACGGCAATAATGCTTGCACCGGTTTCGGCCGCTTCGCGCACGCGCACGCGTGAGGCGCTGTCTTCACCCGTTCCTAAAATGTCCGTAAAGAAGTTGCCGCCGCCACCGCCGCAGCAAAAGGCGTTTACACCATGGCGGTGCATTTCGACCAGTTTTGCCTTGGGAATGGCCGCAAGAATTTCCCGCGGTGCCTGGTAAATATTTTGATGCCGTCCCAGATAGCAGGGGTCGTGATACGTGATCTTCACCGGCCAGGCTTTGAGCCTGATCTTTTTCTTCTTGATTAGTTCGGCCAGAACCTCGGTGTAGTGCCGGACCTTGAAGAGCCCGCCGAGGCCGGGATAGTCTTTTTTGAATGCGTTGAGCGCGTGAGGATCGAGCGTAATGATTTCCCTCACGCCTTTTGTTTTAAACTTTTCGATGTTGGCCTGGGCAAGCTGGGCAAAAAGCCCCATTTCGCCTAAAGTTCGTACGTCGTTTCCGTCACACGTTTCCTCGTTTCCAAGAATGCCCACGGACAGGCCCGCATCCACCAGCATTTTCCCCACGCTTTTGGCCATGCGCTGCCCGACTTCATCGTAAGATCCGACACAGCCCGCGAAGAAAAGATATTTATGGTCGTTGAAAGGTGTGAGTCCCGTGCCGCGGGCCCAGTCGCCCCGTTGGTCCTGCGGGAGCTTATAGGGGTTGCCGTTTACGGCGATTGCCTTGAAGTAGTCGCGTACACCCGGCGGAGTCCGTCCTTCGCCCACCAGTTCGGCGCGCGTTTCCTGAAAGATGTCCGGCAGGAAATCCCTGAATTTGGGGAAGACACAGTGGTTTTTACAGTTGTCGCAAGCGACGCAGGAAAACATAATTTCGGCAAAGCGAGCGGAGGTTTCAATTTCACCCGCCAGCCACGCGCGTGTGAGCCACATCCGGCCGCCCGGAGCGAAGGTGTCCCAGCCGAAAGCCTTGTAGGATGGACAGTTGAAGTCGCTATAGTCGGACGGAAACTTGCAGTAGCCACAGCGGAAGCAGCGATGGACGATATTTTCATGTTCAATGTGCCGGATGTAGGTCATGAGGTCACCTCCCAGTTGCCGGGGTTCATGATCCCCTGGGGATCGAGATTTTTCTTGATCATCAAAAGGAGTTTACGAGCGTTGGGTTCCATTTTTTCGAGCGTCATCTGCTGTTCCTTGAAATTGGGTTTCCAGGGAATACCGCCCATCTCGAGGGCGAACGCCGTTGCTTCGATAAGCGCCTGCTCCACACGTTCCATCATCGCCGAATCACTACGGTTGAAGGCGAAAGAAATGCTGTACATCATGGAGTGCCCACCGGAAATAAGTCTGGCCGTGCTGGCGTAAAGAACATTGTACTTGGCGGCCAGTTCCACCACCTTGGCGGCATATTGCGGAAAGTGTTCAATGGGCGCGATGGGACCGGAATATTCAAACCCGCCGCCCTTGGGCACATCGGCAAAATCGGCGATGTTGCGGCCCGGCATTTCCAGGAGTATGGGTTTTATATACTGCATCGACATAAAGCCGCCGTCTTTGGAGTCCATGTATTCCTGGAGACAGTCCCAGACCATCTTCCGTTTAAATTCGATTTCTTCTTCCGTGTCGCCGGTGAAGA
>JAQVLL010000018.1 GCA_028704195.1 Smithellaceae bacterium | reverse complement strand
CCCCAGAAAGCCACATGCGACAAAGCCGTTGACCAGTGCCCCGGCGTAAAAACGATGGTTGTCGTGAAACGCACCGGAACGGAAGTCGCCATGAAGGAAGGCCGTGACATCTGGTATGAAGATTTGATGGCCAAAGCGGACCGTTATTGCAAACCCGAAGAAATGGACGCGGAAGATCCACTGTTCATCCTTTATACATCCGGTTCAACCGGACAGCCCAAGGGCGTTGTGCATACCCAGGCCGGTTATCTGCTTTATGCCTCCATGACCCAGCAGCTCGCATTTGACGTCCGGGAAGACGATACATACTGGTGCACCGCCGACATCGGCTGGGTCACCGGACACAGCTACATCGTTTACGGCCCTCTGTGCAACGGGCACTCCAGCATTCTTTTCGAGGGCGTTCCCAACTATCCTGACTTTGGCCGGTTCTGGGCCGTTGTCGAGAAATACAACGTCAATAACTTCTATACTGCCCCCACTGCGATCCGCTCCATCGCCAAGGAAGGCGACAAATGGGTCGATGCACATGATATTTCTTCACTGCGCGTTCTGGGTTCGGTCGGTGAACCGCTCAATCCCGAAGCTTGGTGGTGGTATTATAACAAGATCGGCGGAAGCCGCTGTACAATTTCAGATACCTGGTGGCAGACCGAAACAGGCGGACATATGATTCTGCCTCTGCCCGGCGCAATCGACATCAAACCCGCCAAAGCCATGGTTCCGTTCTTCGGCGTTGTTCCGGTTTTGATGGATGAAGAAGGAAAAGAAATCAAGGGCGTTGGCAAAGGCGCTCTGTGTATTAAAAATTCATGGCCCGGCATCGCCCGCGGTTTGTGGGATGACAAAGATGGCCGGTTTGTCGAGAATTACTTCTCTCAGTTCCCCGGCACTTACTTCTCCGGCGACGGCGCGGAACGCGATGCAGACGGTGATTACAAAATCACCGGCCGTGTCGATGACGTTATCAATGTTTCGGGTCACCGGCTGGGCACCGCGGAAGTGGAAGCGGCCCTTACGTCTCATGCTGATGTCGCGGAAGCGGCGGTTGTCGGCTTCCCCCATGACATCAAGGGTCAGGGCATCTTCGCTTATGTTACCCTGAATAATAATGTGGCCAAGACTGACGATTTGAAAAAAGCGCTGGTTGCCCATGTCCGGAAGGTTGTCGGCCCGATCGCATCGCCCGACCAGATTCAATGGGCGGATGGTCTTCCCAAAACCAGATCCGGCAAGATTATGCGCCGTGTTTTGAGAAACGTTGCCGCTAAAACGTTTGGTGACTTCGGTGACACGTCCACCCTGGCTGATCCGGCCGTGGTCGATGATTTGGTCGAGAACAGAAAGAAATTAGGTTAACACCCCTTCAATGTGGAGACGGTAGCAATCGTCTCCGACATTGTGAAGTCCCTCCTCCAAATGCCGTTTCCCGGAAAACCGGGAGACGGCATTTCCTTTTTGACATTCAAACGAAAACCTCGACCTGGGTAGAACCATTCTCATAAGAATACTGCACCTCGTATCCGAGGTTCCTGAGAGCATTCTTCATCCTATGGTTTGTCGAATCGATGATGGACACGAACCGGGTGATGCCATGCTCCCTGCCGATGGCGAAGATTTTTAACAGCAATGATTTGCCGAGCCCACAGCGCTGCCAGTCATCGCGCACCGAAACTGCGAAGTCGGTGATCTCGTCATCAGGATCATAGCCATAACGGGCAACGCCAATGATCGCATCTTTCCCGTTTTCCCGAACCACACCGGCCAGCGCAAAATTTTTATCATAATCGAGATGCGTGAGTTGAAAAAGGAAATCTTTGGAAAGTGCGCTGACGGGCCTTAAAAAACGCAGATAGAGTGATTCGGCAGAAAGCCTGCGGGAGAGATCAATAATGAGGCTTTCGTCCGTATGTGTGACGGGCCTGATCAGGACCTCTTTCCCGTTTTTTAGTGTAAGCCGACTTTCATATTCGGCGGGATAATCTTCATGACATATGGCTGACACGTTTTTCTCTCCGATTCATGTCAAATTTAAGGATAATGATACCATGTTTTCATCTTTGCCGTCGAGATTGAAATCGCAGCGCCTGAAAATCCGGATCATGGCATAGTTTTCCTGGATCGTTTCCGCGCGAATGGTCCTGTAGCCTTCTTTTTTGGCCAGTTCGATGCACTGTTTGGACAGGGTTATTCCCAGCGATTTGTTCTGCCAGGGATCGGAGATGATGATTGCATATTCCGCTTCGCCTTCGCACTGTTTGTTTTTAATCAGACGCGCAATGCCCAGAAACTTGTATTGATCGCCGACCTTCATTTCTGCGACAACGGCGACTTCTTCTTCCGGGTTGATGTTGCAGAAACGTTCAGCCCGTTCCGGCGTGGCACTAAAGGGCGATAAAAACCTTAACCACAGCGATTTTTGGGAACAGCCGTTCACAAAATCAGTCCACAGACTGATGTCCTTGGGGTTGATCAGCCTAAGGCGCACGGGATTGTTATCCATGGAAAACACATCTTTCGTCAGATGACGCGCGATGGAATCGGTCATCGCGCTTTGCCGTCTCACGCCGTAGTGATACATCTGTCCCAAAACTTCCGCCGCCATTTCAGCGGTGGAATAAACAGGAAAGCCGGCCTGCTCCATCTTGACGACATCGTCGATCATGAATTCCTTGCAGGCCACAACGCAGACAACCGGCTTTCCCTTGTAGTCGATATTTTTCATGACCTCCACAAAGGAGCCCAGGATTTCTCCCTGGATAATCACGATAAAGCTGTGCACGTCGCCTGATTCCACGCCGATTTCAATAAGATTTTTCACTTGTTCGGGCGTCATGGAGAAAGAACAATCGATGGGATTGCCGACACTGGCATAATCAGGCAGGGCGTTTTTCAAGCGTGTTTGAAAATAGGGTTCCAGGGTGGCCAGGCGCATGTCGGAGAGATACAGCATGTCGGTGGCCGCAACACCCAGTGAACCGGTGTAAGTAATTACCAGGACCCCATTGCCTTTCGGGACAGGCTGTTTGGAAAAAGCGCGTGTCAGCGCGAAAAGATGTTCGTTGTCCCGGGCCCGGATCACGCCGCTTTGCTTGAAGGCTGCGCTGTTGACTTCATCATTGCCGGCCAGCGACGCGGTATGCGAGGATACGGCTTTCTTGCCGGCTTCCGTTCTGCCCGATTTCAGCACGATCACGGGTTTGCGAACCGCCGCCCGGGTGGCCACATCGACAAATCGTTTGCCGCTGCGGATGTCTTCCATGTACATGACGATCACCGAGATATGATCGTCGTCGCTCAAGTATTCCAGAATATCCGTTTCGTTGATATCCATCTTGTTGCCGATCGTCGCCACAATACCGAAATCCAGCACATTGCTTAATCCCGTGAGAATCCCCGCGGCATAAACACCGGCCTGCGCCACCATGCCGACATTGCCTTTTTTCAGATCGGAAAGCAGGCCGATGGATTGCACCATGTTGTGATGTGTATTGATGACCCCGGAACAATTCGGTCCCAGGACGCGGCAGTTATGATCGCGGATAATTTTTAGAATCCTTTCCTGTGTCTCCCTGCCTTCAATGCCTGTTTCGGCAAATCCCGCCGCCTCCACGACAACAAACCGGACGCCCTTTATGCAGCAATCAGCAATGGCCGCCTCGACCGCTTTGGCCGGGACAATCACAATGGCCAGATCGACAGACTGGGGCACATCCAGAATGGACTTGTAGGCCTTGACGCCCATCACGGAATCTTTGCCCGGATTGATCGGATAAAGTTTACCCGGAAAATGATGACAGATCAGATTTTTGAAAACGTTAAAACCCAGTTTGCCCTCGACATCGGAGGCGCCGATCACCGCGATGCTTTGCGGATAAAAGAAATCACGCAGACTTTCCTTGCCGGTTGCCGTGACCATTTCATGCTGTGCCGGTTCACTGACGAACATCCGGGCATCCACGGTGACATAACCGTCCGGATACAGAAACAATGGATTGAGATCCAGTTCTTGAATTTCAGGATTTTCCACGACCAGTTGAGATATTTTTAAGAGAAGCTGCTGCAGCGAAACCAGATCGACGGCCTGACCCCGATACCCTTTGAGAATACCCGAGCCGCGGATGTCTTCGATCATTTGGGTGGCGTCTTTTGCCGTAATCGGCAGAATGCGGAATGAGACGTCGCGCAGGACTTCGACAAACACGCCGCCCAGACCGAACATGATCAGCGGTCCGAAACTGGGATCACGCGTCACGCCGATGATGGCTTCAATGCCCGCTTTGGCCATGCGCTGCACCGCGACGCCTTCGATATGCTGATACTTGAATATTTCCAGAATGTCGCGATAGGCCTTGCGTACGTCTTCCGCGCTCATCAGATTGAGTTTGACGCCGCCGGCATCCGTTTTGTGAACAACATCCGGCGACACGATTTTCATCACCACGGGGAATCCGATTTTATCACAGATGGCCAGCGCTTCGTCCTCAGAGCGGGCAATGAGGTAACCCGTGGTTGCAACGCCCATGCCCTCCAGAATTTCCTTGCTTTCATGTTCCATCAGGTAGCTGCGATTGTCCCGCACCGCCTGATGGATAATTTCAGCCAACTCATCTTTTAGAAGTTTGTCTTCCGCGGGTGATGGTTCCTTCCGGGTGACCAATTTCCCCGACGCCACCTTCGGTGATTCTGAAAATGCCTGTCCCATAATATCCTCCCCCTGATAGGATTCCCTGCGTCCTTTTTCGCGCCGTATCCAACCAATACGGAACTTGAACACGATAATGGGTTAACACAGACATTTAAAAGATAATATCGGTGGAGGTCTTATTTATGCGTCGGAACAATGCCGGATGCCATGACGGATTTTGTCCGACAAGATGTAATGCCAATTCCACTTCGCTGGAACAAAGGGGTGTAATCGCCACTGAAGGGTGGCAAGACCGGGAGCAGGGTAATGTCCCTGTCATTGCAAGTCCCGACATCGGGACGTGGAAATCTTTTTCTTCATTCATCCACTAGCCACCATAAACTATTTTTTTTCTTGCATTGTTTTCAATAAGAGGTAAGATTTTTTCGCAGTTCATTCATCATTAATCATTTACATGAGGCGCATCCCATGTCGCATAAAGGGAAGAGCATAGAAGATATTTCCGGCGGTCAGATTGTTCTTTATCAAAACAATCTGGAAGTCAAATTAATGCGGGAGACTGTCTGGCTCACGCAAAAACAAATGTCTGCACTTTTCGATAAAGATTCCGATACAATCGGGTTGCATCTGAAAAACATATATAAAGAACGCGAGTTGGAAGAGTCTGCAACTACCGAGGAATCCTCGGTAGTTCAAACGGAGGGGAAACGCAGCGTTCATAGAAAGGTCCGTTTCTACAATCTGGACGCCATCATTTCCATAGGCTATCGTGTGAACTCCAAACGAGGCACCCAATTCCGCATCTGGGCCACAAACGTTTTGCGAAAGCACCTCGTGGAAGGCTACACGCTCAATCAAAAGAGGCTTGAGGCGCAGGTCGGCAAAATCAAAGAATTGCAGGAAACTGTAAGCCTTCTTTCCAATGTTGTCGCACTGGAAAGCATATCCGACGAAACAAAGGGCATTATTCAGATCATTTCTGAATATTCGCGGGGGCTTGGTATTCTTGACGATTATGATCATGAACGTCTGTCGATGCCGGGCGGTACCAGGCGGAAAACGGTCATGATGACCTATGAAGATGCGCAGGAGATCATCACCGCGATGAAAAGTAAATTCCACGACTCGGCGCTGGTCGGCCGCGAAAAAGACAATAGCTTCAAAAGCTCAATCGGCGCGATCTACCAAACCTTCGACGGTAAAGACCTCTACCCGACCCTGGAAGAAAAGGCTGCACACCTGTTGTACTTCGTAACTAAAAATCACGGTTTTGTTGACGGGAACAAACGTATCGCGGCGGCAATGTTTATAAGCTTTCTGCATAAGAACAAAATTCTTCTGCGAAAAGACGGTAGTAAACGGATCGATGACAACGCGCTTGCGGCTCTCACCTTGATGGTTGCCGCAAGCAAGCCATCTGAGAAATATAAACTGATCAAAGTGATTTTGAACTTGATGCATGAATAGATACGGAAAATAGAACCGTCCCCATTATCTCCTAGAGCAGGGTAATATCCCTGCCATTGCAAATGACAGCTTGTGTTTCTTCAATTTATAACCCGGTGCCTGACTTTGGGTAAATTGCTCGTAATACGTTCTTCCTTAGTTGATGAGTTTGTTGTGGACAGCGTAAAGGGTGAGTTCAGCGTTCTTTTTCAAACCCATCTTCTCCATCACGCGGGTGCGGTAGGTGCTGATGGTTTTGACGCTCAGGCAGAGTTCGGAGGCGATATCTGAAACGGACTTGCCTTCCGCCAGCATCAGCATTACCTGGTGTTCGCGGTCGGAGAGCCGCTCATGGGGCAGCTTCCCGGTGTTTACTTCCAGTTCGTCGGCCAGTTTTTCGGCGAGCGACGCCGTCACGTATTTCCCGCCGCTGGCCACCTTGCGGATGGCGCCGATCAGTTCCTGGGGAGCACTGGCCTTGGTGAGATAGCCCGACGCGCCCGCTCGCAGTGCCCGCACCGCGTATTGTTCTTCAGGGTGCATGCTCAATATCAAGATGGCCAGCTTCGGTCGCTGGGCCTTGATATCCGTTAGAACTTCCAGGCCGCTTCGTCCCGGCATGGAGATGTCGAGCAGAACCACGTCATATTCATATTTCAGAACCTTATCCAGCGTCTCCGCGCCGTTTTGCGCTTCGTCCTTGACCAGAATGTCCTTAACGTCCGCCAGAATCTGTATCACTCCCTGACGCACCACGGCGTGATCATCGGCAACCAGTATGCGTATCATATCTGTTTTCTCCTTTACTTGAGTGGAATCAACACCTTTACCGTTGTGCCGGACGGCTTGACATTGCGGACGTGAACCGCGCCGCCCCAGAGATGGGCTCGTTCCCGCATGCCGATCATTCCGAAGGAGCGGGGATCGTCCACCTGCCATTGGGTGATGCCGACCCCGTTGTCCGTCACATCCAGGCAGAGGTCCTTTCCGTTTTCAGTGAGGTTGACTTTGCACAGCGTTGCTTTGGCGTGCCTCGCGATATTGGTGAGCGCTTCCTGGAAGATACGGAAGACGTCCGTAGCCAGTGCCTTATCGATACTGATGTTTGAGCATTTGATATGCGCTTGGCAGCGGATGCCGAAGCGCTTTTGAAATTCTGTGGCCTGCCATTCGATGGCCGCCCCAAGTCCCAGATCATCCAGCAGGCTGGGGCGCAGGTCAGCCGTGATATTGTGCACACTTTCAATGGTGGCATCAACCAGATCCGACATGCTCTGGGTCTTATCCCGGATGATTTGACTGTCTGACGGAAGCCGTCCCGAGAGCCAGGACAGATCCATCTGCAACGCCGTCAGCGATTGCCCCAGTTCGTCATGAATTTTCCGTGCAACGAGGGTTCTTTCTTCCTCGCGCACCGACTGGAGATGAATGGACAGGTTGCGCAGTTCCTGACGCGATCTCTCAAGGTCCTCCTGCACCTTTTTTTCCGTTGTGATATCTTCATACGTGACGACGATGCGCTTTTCGCGGAGCTTTTCCCCGATGCGGGAAGCCTTTATCCTGCAGAGAATTTCCCGCCCGTCCTTGCACAGACAGGGAAATTCCGTCTCAAATGTACGCTGGTGCTCCAGCTTGGAATAAAAGAGATCGCCAATTATTTCTGCTTCTTTTGCATTGCGGTAGATCATTTTAATGCTCTTGCCGATGAGTTCCTCGCGATGCCATCCGAAGATGACTTTCACTGCATGATTGGCGAAGTTAATTCGCCGCTCGTGCAGGCCGACGACCGCCTGGGGTATTGCATCGAGAATGGAGGATTCCAGGGCTTCGAGTTCCTCGAGTCTGCGGCTTGCCTCCTTGCGTTCGGTCACATCCATGGAATTGCCGAGAATGGCCCGCTTCCCCTTGTAGGTAATGGACATGACGGTTTCCATGATCCATTTGATCTGCCCGTCTTTCGTGACAATACGAAATTCATAGGGTGAAAAGCGCTCCTGCTTGAGCATCATGATCGCGTTTTTGGCTGTTTTTCGCCGGTCTTCCGGCAGAATGAGCGATGCCGGGTTCATTTTGAGCATCTTGTCTTCAGTATAGCCTGTATATTCCAGGAAGTGGGAATTGATGAACCGAAAACGTCTGTTCTGCATTATGTAGCAGCCCACTTGTGAGCTGTATGCCAGGATTTTGTACAGGTCTTTTTCCGATGTGCCTTTGATCTGCCGGGGATCGCTGATCGACAATGGTGCACGTAAATGATTCACCAGATCGATCAGTTCTTTTTTTGACTTTTTTCCCAGATTCATGGGCTGCTCCGCCGCGTCATTACTTTTTACACAGACGGTTTATCTAATCACAATCGGCGGGAAAAATAAATACCTTTGACCGTGGGACGGGGCAGGGTAATGAGATTTTACTGCATAACCATCAAGACAGCGGGCGGAAACATTTCCGCCCGCCCTCTGAAATTTATTTTGTCTGTTTCACCACGCTCATGGCCGTGGCGATCAAAGAGGACATGTCTCCGAAGTTGGCTGGAAGAATCATGGTATTTCCCTGTTTTGCCAGGTGGCCGAACTGTTCAACCAGTTTTTCCGCTACCCTCAGCTGTATGGCTTCCATGCCCCCCTGGGTCTGCACCGCGCCCGCAACTGCCTTCAGCCCATCTGCCGTTGCATCGGCTATGGCACGGATAGCTTCCGCCTGGCCGTTGGCCTCATTGATCTGCTTTTGTTGAGCGGCTTCCGATTCCAGCACGACTTTCTGCTTCTGACCCTGGGCGACATTGACTGCCGACTGCTTTTGACCTTCCGACTCCAGAATGACCGCTCGTTTTTCCCGTTCAGCCTGCATCTGTTTTTCCATGGCGTTCAGAACATTCTCCGGAGGTCGGATGTTCTTGATTTCGTAGCGCAGGATTTTAACTCCCCAGGTTCTGGAGGCATCATTGATGGCGCTGACAATTGCGGAATTGATGGTGGTTCGTTCTTCGAAGGTTTTATCCAGGTCGATCTTGCCGACTTCGCTTCTCATGGTGGTCTGTGCCAGTTGGACGATGGAGAATATGTAATTGCTGATTCCATAAGACGCCATTTGCGGATCGAAGACTTGAATAAAGATGACGCCGTCCACACCGACCTGGACGTTGTCACGCGTGATGCAAATTTGTTCGGGGATGTCCATGGCCTGTTCTTTAAGCGTGTGAACATAAGCCTTCCGGTCAATGAAAGGAATAATATAACTGATGCCTGCGTTCAGTACCCTGTCAAATTTCCCGAGCCGTTCGATGACGTAAGCACTTTGTTGCGGGACGATGCAAACCCCCTTGGCGATGATAATCACGGCCAGCGCGGCCAGCACAAGCAACACAACTTCCATGATATGAAGCCTCCTTATAGTTTATTCGACAGGTTTGACCTTGATGCGAATGCCTTCGATTGATTCAATCTGTACGGTTGTCCCTTCGGGGATGGTTCGGTCCATATCGCTGAATGCGAACCAGTCCGATCCCCGGTAGATGACGGTTCCTTCACCGCCGGCAGGGATCGGTTTAACGACTTTCACCTTTTGTCCCGCATAATCAGGCGGCACATCGGCATGTCCCGCGAAAAGTTCTTTTGCTGTTTTGCGCAGCAGGAAAAGCAGGGACAGAGATGATACCGAAAAGACGATCAATTGACCGCTGAAAGAGGATGTCAGTCCAATCCAGGTCGTTGCGGCAACAATCAAAGCCCCCAGTCCTATAAAACACAGGATAAAACTGACCGTTGCCAGCTCCGCGATCAGAAGAACGAGACCGACGATCGCCCAGGCCAGAGCAGGAGACAGAGAAAAATCGAACATGAATTCCTCCTTTCCGCGGGTTCAAAATTCCACTCCGCGGGATTGAATGGATGGACAGCAGGACAATTAAAATAAGTGGCATAAATTATAGGAAGAATAAACCCGGGAGTCAATATATTATTACAAAGGATTCCTTTTTAATGTTGACGGTTCTCTTTCGTTGTAGTTATATTAATACGTTTAGCAAGCCGGGTTTGTGTATAAAAATGCCGGCTCTGATCGACAATATCGACAGGCAGCCTCATCAAGTCAGGGCAAATCACCTGAGTGGAAGAATCCGATGAGGTGCATTCCAGCGGACAGGCATTGTCGGTATAAAAGAACGGAGGAAAAAGAGGATGACGGGCGTAGACAGAATGATCATGCGGATGAGAAAAGAAGGACGGGTAACCATGACGGAATCGGAATCCAGAAAGCTGCTGGGTAAATACGGCGTGCCGGTGGTGAAAGACAGGGTGGTTGTGAATGAAAAAGAGGCAGTTGCATTTGCGCAGAAAATCGGTTTCCCGGTTGTTGTAAAGGGGCACGGCACAAAGCTCATCCATAAAACAGAGCGCGGGCTGGTGAAAACGAACCTGAAATCCGCAGGGGAAATCCGTGAGGCTTTTCGTGTGATCAAGGCTTCGGCAGGCGAGGATTGGGAAGGATGTCTTCTTTCCCCTTTCATTCAGGGCAGGAGGGAATTTGTTGCCGGCCTGTTCAGGGACGCGCAGTTCGGCCCGATGGTCATGTTCGGACTCGGCGGCATCTTTACGGAGGCGCTGGCCGATACCGTATTCCGGATTGCGCCTTTTGATGAAAAAGAAGCCCGACGCATGATCGAAGAAATTTCATCCCGGAAGCTCCTGGGTGATTTTCGTGGTGAAGCGCCGGTCAATCTTGACCAGTTGATCAAAACATTGCTGGGTCTGGCAAAGCTCGGGATCGAACATCCGGGCATCAGGGAAGTGGATATCAATCCACTTATTGTTACTCCGAAGGGAAAGGTGGTGGCTGTGGACGCCCTGGTTGTGCTCGATGAACGCACGGTCCCGAGGACCGGTGGAATGCCCGGCAGGAGATTGTCCCAAAAGCGATCCGCCGAAATTCGTGCTGCCCTTGATGTGATGGCCCATGCGAAATCCGTTGCCGTGGTGGGCGCTTCTCTCCCGTCTGAAGGCGGGTTTTCCGGAATGTTTGGCTGCATGAAAAAATTCGGCTATCAGGGAAGGCTCTACCCCATCAATCCAAGGATTCAGGAAATCGAGGGCTTGAAGGCGTATCCCAATTTGTCTGCTTTGCCTGAACCTGTGGATCTGGTCATTATCTCTGTTCCCGGACATCTGGTTCCGGATATCCTGAAAGAATGCGTTGTCACGGGCAATCGGAACATCCACATTTTCAGCTCCGGTTTCAAGGAAACAGGAGAAGAGGACGGAATCCGACTCCAGCAGGAAATTGAAACGATTGCCGTGGACGGAGGACTGCGGGTGATCGGTCCGAACTGTATGGGATTTTATATTCCCCGGATGCGGATGCTGACATGGGAAAACGCCTCAACGGAAAGCGGACCGGTTTCCCTGATCAGCCAGAGTGGAGGGAATGCGCAGGATTTTTCAAATTATCTGACCGATCAATATAAAATATATTTCAGCAAATCCATCAGTTACGGCAATGCCCTGACTGTGGACAGCACGGATTTACTGGATTATCTGGCCCATGATGAAGAAACACGGATCATCACAATGTATCTGGAAGGCGTAAAGGATGGACGTCTCCTGCTGGATCTGGTGACCCGGATCAATCGCAAAAAGCCGGTGATTATCTACAAAAGCGGCCTGACGGAATCGGGAGCGAGGGCCGTGGCTTCCCACACAGGGTCTCTTGCCGGCGGGGAGAAGATATGGAAGGCCTTTTTCCGACAGACCGGCGCTGTTTCTGTTGAATCCCTTGAGGAAATGGCGGATGTTACCCAGGCGTTTCATCGCCTGGGTAGAGTGCACGGCAGGAAAACAGCCGTCCTCGGATTCGGCGGTGGCATAGGCGTATCGGTTGCAGATAATTGTGCAAAGGCAAACCTGGAGCTTCCGGCTCTTTCGCCCTCTCTGATGCGGGAATTGAGAAAACTGATCCCGCCTGCCGGAGCAATGATCCGTAACCCGATAGATGCCGCCGTGGCCTTTATTTACCTGAATTTGCTGGGGGAAGTGCTGGAGCTTGTCTCCCGAAGCGGTGAAATCGATAATTTTATCATTTCTGTTCCCTTTGACTGGTTGTTCAACAAAGAGCCGGGGGGTGCCTATCTTAAAACCATTGCTTCTTATCTGGCCGGTGAAGGGCAGAAGCATGTTCATGGAAAACCGATGATGGTGGTATGGCGTCAGTACGAGTCTTCCCAAGAGAAAAGAAGGTGGATCCCCGTCTTCAAAAATATTCTGATGTCGGCCGGCATTCCCGTTTACGAAGGGCTTCCCCGGGCGGTCCGGGCGTTGGTCAAAACAGCAAAATATTATGAATATCATGGGGATAAATGATTAAAAGTTTATAGGATTTTTCTGCTTGATCCTTATTTTGGAAAATCATTATGCAAGCGGTTCTTTTTTATTATTTTGATTGACTTTCAGTCAAAATTGGAATTATAGTCACGTTATCGGGACACTCAGCTATTGCTGCAGCACTTCTTTAGCCGGGAAAAAACAGAAGTAAACGGACGTTTGTTATCGTTCAACATATTAAACTATTTTAAGAAGGGAGTCAGTTATGGGCAATTTATTGGTAAACACAAAAGATCAGCAGTTTCTTCTTTTCGAACAATTCGGCATGGAGAAAATTTTTGCATCAGAAGATTATGGAGGGTATTCCAAGGATGATGTTCTGATGATTCTGAGCGAAGCCGA
>JAQVLL010000361.1 GCA_028704195.1 Smithellaceae bacterium | reverse complement strand
ACCGAAAATCACCGACATGGTCAGTATGCCCGGATAAATATAATCGCGATAGTTGACGGAACCCACGGAGAGGCTTGCGCCGATGCCGCTGCCGAAAAGGAAAAGCCACATCAGCGGCTGCACCACGCTGGAGACGATGCGGCTTTTTTCGCGCCAGAAAACTTTGAACTCCCGCCACCACACGGCGGAAATGCCCAGGAGTTCTCTTTGAACGTGAAGCGAATTCATTCCTTCATTTTCCTCGCTGTCTGTACCGCGCAATGGTTTCCACCCAGCTTCCGCCATTTTCAACATCTTCCTCGCGGATGTCTCGGCCGGTGAGTTTGATAAAAACGTCGTTGAGAGTGGGCTTTCTTATCTCGACACTTACAACATGGTCTATCAGAGATAAAAGCTCAGCCAGATGCAGGTGAGCCGATTTCATGGTGATTTCTATCGTTTCGCCGGCTGTTTTTACCGCCGATACGTAAGGCAGTGCACGAATTATATCCAGCGGCGGATTCTGGGAATTAATCGCGACGATATCGCCGCCCAGCATATCGATCATGTTGCCGGGCGTGTCCAGCGCAATGATCCAGCCCGCGTCGATGATGCCGATGCGGTCGCACATTTGCTGGGCTTCTTCCATGTAGTGCGTGGTGAGCACCACGGTGGTTTTTTCCTTTTGCGCCATTTTGCGGATGTATTCCCATGTGCGGGCGCGTGTCTGGGGGTCGAGACCCAGCGTCGGTTCATCCAGAAACAAAACAGACGGACGGTGTAAAAGACCGCGCGCCAGTTCAAGCCTGCGCCTCATCCCGCCCGAGTAAGTTTTGGCCAGGTCATCGGCGCGCTGGGTGAGATCAACCAGCTCAAGCATTTCTTCGATCCGGCGGCTGCGCTCCCGTGGTGCTAGGCCGTAAAGACGCGCATGGAGTTGCAGATTTTCACGGCCGGTAAGAATCGTGTCCAATGTCGGGTCCTGAAAAACGATGCCGACGTTCTGACGGACCTGCGTCGGATGTTTGGCGATGTCAAAACCGGCGATGATACCGCTGCCGGAGGTGGGGCGGATGATGGTGCAGAGCATCCCGATGGTCGTCGTCTTGCCGGCGCCGTTGGGGCCCAGGAGCCCAAAAATCTCACCTTCATCAATCGTCAGATCAATTCCGCGTACCGCACGGATTTTGCCAAACGTTTTTGTCAGGGATCGGATTTCAATAATAGCCATTTTCACACAGAAGGAACCGTATCCGGATTATTATTCAAACTTAATTGCCCCGGGCCAGAGGTAGTAAAAGCCGGCCCCACACTGCAATATGTCCGGCAGGGCAATGTGAATTGCCGATAGATGAACGCTTTCGGTGGACGCGACCGGCGTGTGATAATAGTTGTCATCCGGAACGGACCGTCTTCTGTAAACGACCACCCTGGCGTCTTCGGTCACCCCCGCGAGCTTTTTGGTATCCCCGACAACATCACTGACATACCCGATTTTGTCAATCAGGTTCAGACGCAGGGCTTCATCGGCGGTAAAAACGCGGGCAGTGGAAACGGTATTCATCTGATTTGCGTCCATCTTGCGATGCTTCCAGACGAGGCCGGTAAATCGTTTTGCGAACTGATCGACCGTGTTTTGCATAAGGATTTTCTCTTCACGGCTTGATTCGCGGAAGGGCGAACCCATGTCCTTGTTCTTGCCCGATTTACTGATTTCCACATCCAAACCGATTTTACCCATCAGGCCCACTGCCTTGGGGCGCATGAAGATAACTCCCACAGATCCGGTAAGGGTTGTCGGATGTGCCATGATCAAATCCGCCGGCAGTGAAATATAATAAGCGCCAGACGCGGCGGAATCCATCATGATGACGGAAACCTTATTGCCGGTTTTCTCCTTGTAGGCAACAATTTCGTGGTAAAGCATGTCGCTTGCCGTTACCGTCCCTCCGGGGGAGTTGACTTTCAGGATAATCGCCTTGATTTGAGAATCACTTCGGGCCTTGTTGAGCTGGGCGACAACCTTTTCTACCGTGCCTGGTTTTGAGCCGAGCAGTCCTGTTTTGGGTGAAGCGGAAATCATTCCGTTTACCGGGATCATTAGAATTTTATCTTCCCCTTTTCCTTCCAGCGTAAATTCCTTGAGGGGGTCCTCCGTTGTATCAAGAATATTGATCCTGGGAACGGAGCAGGCGCAAACCAGCAATACTGCGCAGAAGGCTGCCAGTATAGAGAATCTCTTCATGGGTTTTCCTTTCCTTGCATGTTCAGTTACCTTGTCAGTTTTAAAATGAACTTCATGAATTTCCCTCCACGGGGCGCGGCAATGTCCACCGCATCGGTAAGATTGTAGCTGCGCAGAATGCTTTTGGTATGGGAGAACGTATCAAAGCTGTATTTTCCGTGGTAACGGCCCAGACCACTGGAGCCGACACCGCCGAAGGGCAGGTGATGCGAAACGATGTGCATGATGGTATTGTTGACGGCACCTCCCCCGAAGGATGTTTCACGAATAATCTTTCTGCGGATGTTTTTGTCATTGACAAACATATACAGCGCAAGCGGTTTGGGACGTTTGTTCATTTTGTCGATAATGTCATCAAGGCTGGAATAGGGGATAACGGGCAGTATCGGCCCGAATATTTCATCCTGCATGGCTTTGTCTGTCCAGTCGGCGGGATACAGAATCGTCGGTTCGATATAGCGGTCCGACGCGCTGGTTTTCCCTCCGTAAACCATTTTGGATGAGTCGAGCAAAGACGTCAGCCGCTGGAAATGGCGGTCGCTGATAATGCGGCAGTACCGCGGGTGGGCAGAGGCGTCTTCTCCATAAAATTTTTGAATCGCCTTGATGAGTGCGGCAATAAAAGCGTCCTTCACCGTTTCGTGAACCAGAGCATAGTCTGGGGCTATACAGGTCTGACCGGCATTGATGAATTTGCCGAAGCTGATGCGCCTGGAAGCCGTGGTGAGATTTGCGCTTTCATGAACAATGGCCGGGCTTTTCCCGCCCAGTTCCAGCGTGAGCGGCGTGAGATTTTTCGACGCCGCGGCCATCACCTCTTTGCCCACAGGGACGCTGCCGGTGAAGAAAATGTAATCCACCGGCAGCTCCAGCAGTGATCGGGTTTCTTCCACCGCGCCCTGAACAACGCAAATATATTCTTTCGGAAATACGGCATGAATGATTCTTTCAATCACGACT
>JAQVLL010000360.1 GCA_028704195.1 Smithellaceae bacterium | reverse complement strand
TGATGCCGTCGCGGACGTGGTGAGGCAGACCGGATTGTCCAGGAAAAGAGTTTACGATATGGCGTTGAAAATCTTTTCAGGTTCTGATGAAAATTGAAACAAGGGCTCTTGCACATATTGCTTGAAGAGTTTTTTGCACTATGGTAACTGCATGTCCAAATCAATAGAAAATTAATTATTTTCTTATACTAGCTTGTATTCAGGGGGTTTGGAAAAGATGGAGGATTCCGGAGAGGTTCATGACAGGCAAATACACGAACTGACCGAAATATATGATGAAAGAAAAGGGTCGGACCGCAGATCTGCAGACAGCAAAAATTCCCAGCAGGTTGTCGTGGTTGACGGCAGGGGGTATGAGCGTGTCAGGCCGCGGGCTGAAAGAGTCCACAATCTGACGGATATTGTTGACGGCAGTGATTTATCGAATCAGATGAAAGAAGAAGTCATGAAAAAAGCAATAGAAATCGTAGAAAAAATAGCGAAGGAAATAGTTCCTGACATTGCCGAACGCATGATCAGAGAGGAAATTGAAAAAATAAAGGCGAAGGCCCCGAACTCCATGCCGGAGCGGGATGAGGGGTAACCAAAGCGCCGTCCCGAAGAGTTGTCAGGCCGGTTCTGGTTTCATCCATAGTGCCGTGAAACAGGCGGCAAATCTGGAGGCCGCTGCAATATCTCTACAGTTTTAAGAGGAGGATACATGATATCCCATAGGAATCAGCTTGTCGTATTGATCATTTTTTGCCTGTGCCTGTCCGCCTGCTCTCTGGGGATTCCAGGGTTGACCAAAAACGACCCGGAGCCGGAGGAACCGTCATCGGGAGTGAGTGTGATCGCTTTGATGCCCGTGGAAAGCAATACGGCAGACGAAAGAACGTTGCAGATGCTGCGAATGAAACTGGGTGAAGAGCTCCGTTTTAAAGGCTACCCCCAGGTCGCCACGGACCTGATTGACAGCAGGTTGTCGACGCTTGCCGAAGGAAAGGAAACAGGGGGGAAAAACACTGCCACACCCGGCCAGGTTCAGGAACTGTTCGGTGCGGATGGAGTGATGTCCTGCTCGCTTCAGGAAGATACAAAATCAAGACATCCGTTTTATACACCGGTTACCGTGACTCTTAAATGTGAACTGCGCAGTGCGAAATCGGGTGAGGTGGTGTGGAACGCTCAATCGCAGGCAACCAGCAGGAGTGTTGATGTGGTGCGTTCGCGACTGAAGATGAAATCGCGGGGCGACCTGGAGGAGGCGATGGAGAAAGCCGTCGGCAAAGTCCTGGAGACGCTGCCTTACGGGCCGCATTTAAGGGGATAGTTTTTTATTTGCATGGCGTTGTGCCTGTTTTGATGAAATCAGCTGAAAATTATCGATGAACATTCCAAATTTTTTAACACTGTTCAGGATCATCCTGGTTCCCGCTTTTGTTATTTTTCTGATTCAATCGGAATATGACAAAGCCTTGATCGTCTTCGTGGTGGCCGGCCTTACCGATGCCTTGGACGGCACGTTGGCCCGCCTGCTCAAATGTCAGACGATCCTTGGGGCATATCTTGACCCCATTGCGGATAAACTGCTGCTGGTCACCAGTTACGCTACTCTGGCCATTCTGGGCATCATTCCGGCATGGCTGTCCGTTTTAGTGATCAGCCGTGACTTCATTATTTTAATGGGCATAGCAATTCTTACTTTAATGTCGATCCCTTACGAGATAAAACCGGCCATCGTAAGTAAAATCACCACGTCCCTGCAAATCAGCGCAATCTTTTTCCCCCTGTTATACCAGGCGGTTCAACATGACATCGGGTATCATTGGATCACGGGGCTGTTTTGGCTGACGGCTTTATTTACCGTGATTTCCGGTCTCGTCTACATCATCCGCGGGATTCGGATCCTGAATCAGTCATCCCCGGAAGGTGGTAAATTATAAGATATTTACTTGACACAGCAGCGTTTTACTGCTAGTTCACCTAGCTCGAAAAGTCGAATTCCGCGGGAAGTGCATTTGACGTGCCGGACTGCGGTAAAAAGAGTTATATTCGTAATAAAACAGGCAAGTAGCTCAGGGGGAGAGCGCCATCCTGACGCGGTGGATGTCCAGGGTTCAAATCCCTGCTTGCCTACCATTTTTCAATGAACGCGCACATGCCGTAAATGTTGATAAAGAAAAGGGCATCAGCAAAAATGGTGATGCCCTTTTAAAATGAAACAGATAATGGTCTACAGAGCAGCCAGATGGATATAAAAGTTACATTTCCGGATCAAAACGAGCGGGTATATACCGCAGGGGTGACTGTGGCCGAAGTCATCAGAGAATGGGACAAAAATGCCCTCGTCAATGCCGTCGCAGCAAAAGCGAACGGCGCTACCGTTGATTTGACTTCCCGCCTGACGGAAAATACCGCCATTGAGCCGGTTGCCGGTTCATCAAAAGAAGGTCTTTCCATATTGCGCCACAGTATCTCCCACGTGATGGCGCAGGCCGTGCAGGATGTTTTCAAAGGGGCTAAAGTCACGATCGGTCCGTCGATCGAAGACGGTTTCTACTACGATTTTGAATATTCCGAAACCTTCACGCTTGACGATTTTGAAAAGATTGAAAAGCGCATGAAGGAGATTGTCGCCTCCGATTACCCGTTTATCCGGGAAGAAATGCCGCGGGAGAGAGCCGTGGAGCTTTTCAGGCAGAAGGGCGAAGATTACAAGGTAGAACTCATTAACGACCTGCCTGCGGATGTTTCCGTTGTCAGCGTCTATAAAGACGGTGATTACATCGATTTGTGCCGGGGGCCGCACATCCCCTCGACGGGCAAGATCAAGGCGTTCAAACTGTTGAGTGTGGCGGGAGCCTACTGGCGGGGAGATGAAAGAAACAAGATGCTGCAACGCATCTACGGCACCGGTTTTGCGGATCGGCAGGCGCTTGAAGATTACCTGAATCTGCTGGAAGAGGCTAAAAAAAGAGACCATCGCCGCCTGGGCAGGGAACTGGATCTATTCCAGGTAAATGACGAGGCAGGTGCCGGGCTGGTCATCTTCCATCCTAAAGGCATGATGCTTCGCTATATTATCGAGGACTGGGAAAGAAAAGAACACTTAAAGCGCGGTTACGACATGGTCATGGGGCCCCAGATTCTGAAGGTTGATCTGTGGAAAAAATCCGGCCATTTTGATCATTACCGGGACAATATGTATTTTACAGAAGTGGAC
>JAQVLL010000359.1 GCA_028704195.1 Smithellaceae bacterium | reverse complement strand
CTCTTTAAGGTATGGTCGCAATGCTGCTAATTCCAATTGAAAACGTTTATTACGGTGAGATATTGTAAAATGCTTACCCGATTCTGAAGCACAATACCAAGCAGGAACTAGCAAAACTAAAAGAGTTAATGTGCGTAATACTAGACCAGAAATCCCATACTGAGCATTAGAACAAGAATATACTATAAACATCACAACTGCAATTAGGATAGTAACTCCCATAAGAACAAAAGCAGCAATACGTAAGTTGTGACCCACTCTTCTTTCACTTTCAGCGATAGCACCAAATTCACTTACAATCGCCTTTTCAGATAATGTACCAATAATTGAATCTGCCTTGATATTTTTACGATTAAGCTCTTGATATATTCCCTCTGAAGTAGCTACTATACTTTCAATGTCACGTTCAAAATCTTCATGCATTTTGGCAAACTCTTTTTTGCGTAGTTGTGCATACTCCTCACGCTCTGCCTCAATTTTTGCACGTAGATTGTTAACTTCATCACGAAATCGAACGATAGTTTGCTTAGAATCATCAAAGCTCTCTTCAAATGATTTAGCTTTTGTCTCTTGCTCAATTGATAATTTCTGAATCTTTTCAATATTCTCCGATAAGTTTTTCTGTTGCTTATTAATTTTATTTAATTGCTGTAGCGTAGATACATTCAACTCCTCAATCTTTAGTTCTGCCTTTGAAATTAACCCCATTTTGTAGAGGAATTGTTTAATTTGTCCAGTTAACTCAGACGCTACAGCCGTCAAATCTGAATTGGGATATTGTTTACTAGAGTAAGATGATAAAAACACACTGATTTTATGAGAAATTTCTGCAACAAATTGTAAATCCAAATTTAAAACATATTCATCAATAACATCCCTGTTTTTTTTAGCATAACACTCTTGGAGATAATTACGAAGTGTCAGAACGCAATATTTCATATCCGAAATTTCCCAAAGATGGCTTGGAAAATGTTCAATTAAATTATCTATACTGTCAATATGTGTCTTTAGAGTAGTATATTTATTGTTGTCATTCATGGTCCTAATCTCCGTATGACTAAAAACTTTCAGTATCTACGCACAAAAATAATTTTACCTATTTTCTACATAGTAGTCGATGTCATATTGTTAACGCAATTAATATTTTATTTCATTAGATGGTGATATGGCAATTCCATTAGTATTCTCGTTTTTGAGGGGTATGGCCTGCCATCGCTCGAAAGTATGCCACTTGGAAAGATAGGCTTTTCGTTTGACCTCGACTTCGATTTCAAACAAATCCATAAACCCGTTGGCATCAAGGTACTTTTCCATCTCCCCGAATCCACCAAGAATGGAAGCAATCTCCACGCTCCGGTATGTTCCTTTTTCGTACTCAATATCATTCTGGACAACTTCGGCAGGCGAATCTGGACGCTTCAAAACCTGCTCAATAGCTGAAATACTACCCGGCAGGGCCTTATGAAATTTCGCTTTGCATTCCCCGGTAGATTCATCCAAATCTTGAGACAGGAATATCGTTTTCAAACCACATTCGGAAATGCGGTCTATAATCTTTCGGGCTTGACGTTTCTTTTCCGGCTTGCTGGAATCTTCATTTTTGGGACTTGGAGGTTTTTTCGCCACCAGCCGGCCAATGGCACGTGAACCACCTGTCAGCCGGATTCTTTCACGTTCAAGAACCCACACAGGCCAGCCGCGTTCCGGCTGTTTGACAAGATACTTGGTCAAGAAGTTTATGCGGTGTCGGCTGTCTTTCATGGAAACCTGCTCGACATCAAGCCCGCCAATTTTCCACTTATCACGCCAAAGATACCACGTTCGTTGTAAAAGATTTTTCGGCAACCTGCCGCCATGTTCAGAAACGTCAACCAGTAAATGCCAATGAGGCCAGCCATCGCCATTGTCAGCCTGAAATTCAAGAACCCACAGCCATTTATCAATACTAAGATATCTCATGAGCCGGGCAATGAACTTGTTATCGCCTGAAACATAATCATGAGCTTCCGCAGGAGATGAGAAACCTTTTCCGGTAGTTGTTCCGTTGCGGTCAACTGTAAGAGTCAGCAGAACTATTCCATTGAGAGCATGAGAAACATTAAGTAATCTTTCTCGGAGGTCATAACCGAGAGACTTTGCACATTCAGGACAGAAGCGACATTTGCAATGGTGAGGCCTTACAAGCAGAGGCCCATTTGCAAAAGGCCCATCATAATAAGCCCTGACCAATTCAGACTTATCATATTGTGTAACTTTATTACTTTCTGTATTAAATCTATCGCTGCCTGCGGCAGCGTGCGGGAGGCAAGCGACAGATTCGCCGTTGCTCGCCGCCCGGCGAAATCCGTCCGCTTGGCCTCCTCGCACTTCACCATAACAACGAACATCAATATTAAATTCATTTTTTGCTTGTACAGTTTCAAAATTATAATATGATTCTGACATAAGATTTTTCTCCGGCCTTGTCATGGAATCCCAACCCCAAGCAAGGCCATTTTTTTTACTCAAAATCGCACTCTCCAGATTTTTACCACGATTAAGGTAAGCAGATGCCCCGCACCGCTCGCCCTAGCCTGTTCATGGGCGGGCGGCGGTGCGGGCGGACGGGTCCTGCGGGCGTGCTGTCTCTTAACGGTTACGACATGTCCCAATAATTCCCCGCTCCCGTCCGTCTGCTGTGTTCGCTTCTCGAGACGGTCAGCAAGTGTCCGTAAAGCGTCCGGGAGGTAAATTCCAAGACGTTCAGCCATTGGACACCCCCTCTATGATTTTTTGAATTGCAGAAATGATTGCCCGCTGGATTGAATCGGGCAGAGAAGCCCAAGAAATGAGTAGTTCTACAAGAGGCGTAATAGCAACAGTGCCGGATTTCGTGCCGCTATCAGAAGAGAGATTTTCTAAATCGTTGTTTTTATTGAGGTTAGCTGGATTAGTTCGAAGCCTATAAGGCCCATCTGGTGCTTTTCGCACCAAGTTGCAAATTCTCGCAACATATCGCTCCCACCCGCATGAATATTGGCTAAAATCAATGCCAGCATACGCAATTTGCGAGTCTTTGCGATATCCTGCGGCTGTGTTCTGCACCCTGTTTTACTCCCTGTGTGCACCCAATTCTGCTCCCTCTTTTCTGGAGCAGGATAAGCGTTCAAAACGTCCTCAAAATCCTTCTCCCTAACCTAGTACTCTGTCCCGGCTAAATTGTCGGGTATAATCTTTTA
>JAQVLL010000358.1 GCA_028704195.1 Smithellaceae bacterium | reverse complement strand
TAAGTTCCTGCGCAAATTCAAAAACGAACGCACGGTTGAGCAGTCGCTGGAATATATGGCAGCGCTTGTGCGCGCAGGAGTGGACATGTTTGATGTTGATCTCGGCTGCTATGATAACTGGTGGCTGCCGCATCCTCCCGGATTCATGCCACCCGGCTGTTTTCTGGAAATATCAAAAATCGTCAAAGATTATTTTGCCCAAAACAATGTACGCTCCAACACGGGAATGGAAGTGCCGGTGGTGGCGGTAGGCAAGCTCGGTTATCCCGATCTTGCCGAACAGGCGCTACGCGACAAAAAATGCGATATGATTATGCTGGCGCGTCCGCTGCTGGCCGATCCGCAATGGCCGAACAAAGTCTATGCCGGAAAAGTCGATAAGATTTGCCCCTGCATCGGCGATCAGGAAGGCTGCATCAATGAATTTGTCGACGGCGGCCATCCTCAATGTACAGTGAATCCCCGTACCGGACATGAAGATATCTATAACGGAAGTGAATTGCATCCGTCTAAAAGAATCAAAACCATTGCTGTCGTCGGCGGCGGCCCGGCCGGAGCAAACACTGCGATGATTGCCGCACTCCGCGGACATAAAGTGACACTCTTTGAAAAAAGAGAAGAAATTGGCGGCATGCTGATTCCGGGCTCTCGTCCGGCAATCAAATTCGATATTCTCAATTACCGGACATATTTAAAAACAATGCTTGCGGAAACAATGAAAAACCACGATCTCAAAACAGAATATGGACGGGAAATAAATCTTGATTTTCTGCGCGCCGCCAATTACGACGCGATTATTTGCGCGACAGGCACTGTCCAGAAACGCCCTCCATCTAAAAATATAGACGCGCCTCATGTCGTCCTGGCGGTTGATCTTCTGCGCGATCCTTCTATTGCCGAAAGTGCAAAAGATATCGTCATCGTCGGAGGAGGATCTGTCGGCTGCGAAACCGCTTATTTTCTTGTTCATGAAAAAAAGAAGAACGTCAAGATAGTCGAAATGCTCCCAGAAATGATGAAAGGTGTATGCACTTCGAATCGCGGGTTCCTCATTCATTATCTGGAAAAAATGGGAGTGGAATTGTTGAACTGCTCGATACTGAAGGAAGTCGGCGACAAAGAAGTTCTTGTCGAACAAAACGTATCGAAAACAGTGCCTGATCCTTATATCACATGGACACCGATCATACCGGAAAATATCGAAAATCCCTTTGCCAAGAAGATTAAGGATGAATTTCAGGCGCGGACACTCAAGGCCGACCTTGTCGTCTTATCGGCCGGAGCTCGCCCCGGCGACGAACTGTATTACGCGTGTCTGGCGGCCAACGTCGCACCGGAATTGTACAACATCGGCGATTCATTTGCATGCGGAAGATTACTGGAAGCCGTAAGGGCGGCATATCAACTCGCCACAGTCATTTAACATAGCGGAATTCCAAATTCCGGGGATCGTCCCCGTTAGACTTGTGAGATAAACATACGAGAACAGAACCCGCAGCAGCACAATATGAACAGGGCCGCATCCATCACGTTGGTAGTTTCCCTGCCCTTGAAGATGAAATGTGTCTTTGGCTACCCGGTGATCCTTCACCTAACCGCATGGACCCGCTCGTATGGGTATTGACTGAGCTCATGCTCGAAACAACTATTGACTGGGTGAGGGTTATCGGAGAATAAGTTGATCAATCGGCAAATGGGCATCGTCAATAATTCAAAAGCCATGTCGAAAACTCCGATCAGAAGAGAAAGAATGACGTGATCGAATCCGGCAAATGATTAATATAATTATTGTTTGCCGGATTCCCATATCCGACAATATACTTTCTGCCCATGGTTGAATCTGATAATTATCAATTTGCAATGAATTTCAGTTTTACAATGGATTATCTTGTTTATTTCTCGTATTGCACAAGATTTTGTGTAAAACGTCTAATAAAGTATCCGGGCAATTTAGCAGAGACTGGTTCGCAGTAGACTACCAGCACCACCAAAATCAAGGGTTCTTCAAAAGGAACCTTTTTTTTCATTTCATTTCGCGTTCTTGAGATACGATTGCGGATCGCGGTTCAATGGGGGTGGGCCGGATGCACCTAAGACTCTTCTTGAGATTCCACACACACGCATTTTACAGCCAAGATTTCCTTGACACGCAAAAACGCGCATTCTATACTCCCCCCGACAAAACAGTAGTTCTTATTTGGAAAAATCATAAGGACAATTTGTTTTGGACAACCGTGGAACAAAAATCAGGTACTGGTTGTTGTCAGAGTACCCTCTAATAAAAAGACATGGAAAGGAGTAGATGGTGTTTTATGTATCGGATTGATCTGTTAAATAAAATTTCAAAAAAAGGACTCAACCTTTTTACGGAGAAGTATGAGTATCGTACGGATATTCCCGATCCTGACGGCATTCTGGTAAGAAGTAAGGAAATGAAAGACATGACCCTGCCGTCGTCTCTGAAAGCCATTGCCCGCGCGGGCGCCGGTGTCAACAACATTCCCATCGACAAATGTTCAGAAAAAGGCATCGTGGTTTTCAATACCCCAGGGGCCAACGCAAACGGTGTAAAGGAACTGGTCATCCTGGGCATGATACTGGCAGCACGTCATGTTGCAGACGGTATGGTCTGGGCCAAAGGACTGATCGGCGAAGGAGACAAGGTGCCCGATCTGATCGAGAAAGGAAAAGCAAAGTTTGTGGGCACCGAGATCCAGGGCAAAAAGCTCGGGGTGGTGGGCTTGGGAGCCATTGGCACCATGTTGGCTAATGCCGCCGAGGGCCTCGGCATGACCGTGTGGGGATATGATCCGTTCCTGTCCATCGAGGCGGCCTGGAGACTGTCCCGTAATACCAAGAAGGCGCCGAGTCTGGAAAAACTCCTGTCCGAGTGCGATTTCATCTCGCTGCACGTCCCTCAGAACAAAGACACCAAAGGTTTCATTAATGCCGATAAATTTGCGGTCATGAAGAAGGGCGCGGTGCTCCTGAACTTCGCCAGAGGCGGACTCGTGGATACCCCTTCCCTGAAGAAAGCTATCGCCGATGGCATCGTGAGCTGCTACGTAACGGACTTCCCGGACGAAGAGGTCATCAAGACGGACAAGGTTATCGCCATCCCGCATCTGGGCGCTTCCACCGAGGAATCTGAGGAAAACTGTGCGATTATGGCTACTATGCAGATTATGGACTTTCTGGAGAACGGAAACATCAAGAAC
>JAQVLL010000357.1 GCA_028704195.1 Smithellaceae bacterium | reverse complement strand
GGTGCGGGATTGCAGAGGATCAGGAGTTCATCCCTGTATAATATACCCTGCTGATCCGGAGGCAGGTTTCCCCGGCATAAAAAACAGGGGCGTTTTTTAATGGACTCCCTGTCCACCGCAGCGCCGCCGCTTGCCGCGCGCGCGGGGTTGTATTGCAGAGTGATCTGATATTTGGCGCATGAAAGCTGTCTTGTCTTTATACCTGCCAGATCGCGGCAGGCTTTTGCAAACTCCGGCCAGAATCTTTTCTGCCCGTGATAAAGATTCCGGCAGAGACTCGGCAGCGCATTGATTTCCGTTCCCGTAAATATGGCAGAAACGGAATTCGGTGAAAGGGACCGGGACGTCGTTGGAATCTGCCCGCCGGCATTGATCAGCTGGCGCGTGCGCAGTTCCATTGTTCGCAGCCTGTCTTTGTAAAAATCGTTGCGATTTTGCCGTTCGACGGAGAGAGCGGCGTCGGTGTTGTCTGCCCAGCGACGGCACAGATAGAGGCTTTCATAAATTCTGCCGACTCTGTATTCGCGTGTCATCCGCAGGGCCACTGCGTAATCCTCTCCATAACTCACATTGGGAAAGCCACTCCGGCGCAGAACATTCGTGTCAAAAGCCCGTGGCGCGCCCATCCCGTTGATCCTAAGCAGATTGTTGTGGCCGTTTCGTGAAGTCCATTCCCGGTGATCAATCAGTCCGGGCGGAATCTCTTTCTGCCGTTCATTCACCAGGGTATAGGAACCGACGACCATCGCGTATCGTCCCCTGCGCAGCGTGTTAACTATGGTCTGCAGAGATTCTGGTGAACTGTAAAGGTCATCGGAATCCAGTTGAACGGCGTACCGTCCGCAGTGCGGTGAATAAATCGCTTCGTTCCAGCAGCCGCCAATGCCCAGATCGCGTCGCTCGGGGACCATATGCCGTAAATGAGGATGTTTTGCCGCGAATTTTTTTAAAATATTTGCTGTTTTGTCCGTCGAATGGTTGTCAACGACAAGGACGTTAAAAGGGAAATTCGTTTGCTGACCCACGGCGCTTTCAAGAGCGTCACCAATTGTTTTTTCCCGGTTGAGCACCGGGATGACAATACTGGCTTCCCATTGAAAATCAGTTGTTTCCTGCGGCGCTTTTTTTGTGCGTGCCGGCAGATGCGCGCCGATTCGTTTCAAATGCCCGGTTGCAATTTTTTCAAGCTTTTTCTGACGAATAAAATTTTCTTTTGCGACATAATGAAAATGTGTTTCGGATTTTCCGTCCTTTTCCACCCGATGTTTTTTTGCAGATACCGTATAAAGGAATTCCGGCAGATGAAGAATGACAGAGTCCAGAGAAATTTTCAGACGCAAATCGTAAAGTACATTGTCCGGATCGGCTCCGGGCGCACCGTATTTATTCACGACGGCGCGAATCGCCTGGGTGGAAAGGATGAAAAAATGACCGAAGTTGAAATCATCACGGATCGAACCCGGTTGGTAGTCGGTAAGTGGATGCGCGGCGCGGCCGCTGGTAGTGGCTGTAAGAAAGTCCGGGTAAACGAGTCCTGCGCCCGTATTGCGGGCAACGGTAAAGAGCCTTTGCAGGGAAAGCTCTGGGCATAGCACATCCACGCCGGAATCAACGGCCAGCAGGTAATCAGAAGACAGGTTACTAAAAAAGGAAGACGGCCGTCGCAGGTCTCTTGTCACGGATGAAACGGAGGGCCAACGGTCCGTTGCCTGTTTTTCATCCGAGGCGTTCCAGAGCAAAAAACGTCCTGATTGATAAATCGAAGGTTTCATGGAACCTCGAAAGGTGGGAATGTTAAAAATCAGCCATCATCAGATTGAAAGCGTTTTCCGCCGTGTCCTGGGCCAGTTTGGCAAGGGCCTGCTTTCTGGCGGGCAGCGGATTGGTGTCGTCAAGAAGCCTGTAATCCACGGTCCCGACGAGATTCCGCGAAGACCAGATGGTTTTGCCGGTGTTTTTCTCACGGAAACTGGCTTCGAGCATAACGGTCATTCGCTCTTCGGCGGCCAGCAGATTATCCCGGTAGGAAAGGGTCCCTGTGCTGATATTGAGGATGTTGCCGCTGATGACCGCGTCCGCCTGTTCGATTTCCGTGACGGTTTTAAAACGGTTGCTCTGAATGATCTGGTCGATAAATGCGGTCCGCATGTAATTTTCCACTTCGGCCATGGCCGTTCTGTTGCCGAAGGGCGCAACATAGACATTTTGTATGCGGCTGTCGATGTGTTCACCCTGCGGTGCGAATGTGTAACCGCAACCGAAAACAGCCCACACCATCAAAAGGGTCAGGCCCGCTTTTACCGCGGGCAAGCATTTTTGTTTTTTCATGGATCGGTCCTATCTATGGTTTTACGACAATATTTACCAGTTTTCGGGGAACGTAAATCACCTTTACAATGGCTGCAACTTTGAGCATTGCTGCAATTTTTTCATCCGCCTGCGCGTTAGCCTTGATTTTTTCCGCATCTTCATCGATCGGGACGGTCATCCGGCTGCGCAGTTTGCCGTTGATCTGAATAACGATGGTCATTTCTTCTTCACTGGCGATGGCCGGATCGAAGTCAGGCCATGCCATTTCGGAGACGGATGTCTGATGACCCATCATCTGCCAAAGTTCTTCCGTTATATGCGGAACGATCGGTGCCAGCAGCAGAACCGCCGATTCCAGCGCTTCCCGGATTACCGCCAGTGCGTTCGGGTTGTCCTTTGCCGGTTGTTTGACAGCGTAAAGTGTGTTGACCAGTTCCATCACGGCACTGATCGCCGTGTTGAAATGGAAACGGTCTTCAATGTCCATGGTAACCTTGCGGATGGTCTGGTGGGTTTTGCGTCGCAGGGCCTTGAGATCGCCTTCCGCGGATAAGTCTTCTTTTGCCGCTGAAATCGGTTTGATATCTTCCAGATAATCGTCAATGATTCTCCAGAGGCGCGAAAGAAAGCGGAAGGATCCGTCCACACCCTGTGCGCTCCATTCCAGATCCTTTTCCGGAGGTGAGGCAAACAGGCAGAAAATCCGCGCCGTGTCGGCACCGTAGCGCTGGATCAGATAATCCGGGTCAATGACGTTTTTGAGGGATTTGGACATCTTTTCCGTTTTGCCGATGATGATGTTCTTTCCGCAGATATGGCACTTTCCTTCAGTTGCCTGTTCGGGGAAAAGGTAGCCGTGTTCCGGGCATTTCATGGTTTCTTTGCAGACCATACCCTGTGTCATCAAATTGGTGAAGGGTTCATCCACGCCGAT
>JAQVLL010000356.1 GCA_028704195.1 Smithellaceae bacterium | reverse complement strand
AGACGGATGCAGCCCTACAGCCACCAGCCCGGCAATATGCGCGATATCCGCCATGATCACCGCCCCGACTTCATCGGCCACGGCGCGGAACTTGTTGAAATCAATCGTCCGCGGGTAGGCGCTGGCGCCGACCACAATCATTTTCGGTTTGTTTTCCCTGGCAATCGCGGCCAGTTCGTCATAGTCGATGGTTTCCGTGTCGCGGTTTACGCCGTAGGGAACGATTTTGTAGAATTTGCCAGAAAAATTTGCCGGACTGCCGTGAGACAGATGGCCTCCATGCGACAGATTCATGCCTAAAACCGTGTCTCCGGGAGAGCAAGCAGCGAAATACACGGCCATGTTGGCCTGTGTGCCGGAGTGCGGCTGTACATTGACCCCCTCCGCACCGAAGAGTTTCTTGCAGCGTTCAATCGCCAGCGTTTCAGCAATATCCACATATTCGCAGCCGCCGTAATAGCGTTTGCCGGGATAGCCTTCGGCATATTTATTGGTCATAATGCAGCCCTGAGCTTCCAGAACGGCTTCACTGACAAAATTTTCCGAAGCGATTAGCTCCAGTTTTCCCGCCTGACGTTTGGTTTCCAAGTCAATGGCATGGGCAACTTCCGGATCCACTTTATCTAAAAAAGACATCGAAAATAATTCCTCCCCACAAAAAAACATCTACGCGCTATATTTTTTAAATACGATTACGGCGTTGACACCGCCAAATCCAAAACTGTTGGACATCGCAGTATTGATTTCTTTCTTACGGGCAATATTGGGTACAAAATCCAGATCACACCCATCATCCGGATTTTCCAGATTGATCGTGGGCGGAATCATGCCTTCCTGGATCGCTTTGACGCAAAAAATCGCTTCCACGGCGCCTGTGCCTCCCAGCATGTGGCCTGTCATCGATTTTGTCGAACTGACCATCAACTTCCGGGTGTGTTCACCAAACAAGTTCTTGATCGCCTGTACTTCGTAAAGATCATTAAGCGGCGTTGAAGTGCCATGTGCATTGATATAGTCAATATCAGTTATGTTCAGGCCGGCGTCTTTTATCGCCACCCGCATGCTGCGTCCTGCGCCTTCATGCTCAGGCGGGGGAGCGGCAAGGTGATAGGCATCAGACGTACAGCCGTAACCGATCATTTCGGCATAAATCGTCGCCCCTCTTTTCAGGGCAAACGATAATTCTTCCAAAATGATCACACCGCACCCTTCTGCAATAATAAAACCATCGCGCCCCTTGTCAAAGGGCCGGCTGGCTTTTGCAGGTTCGTCATTGCGGGTGGATAGAGCACGCATGGCACAAAACCCGCCAACGCCAAGCTTCGTCACAGCCGCTTCGACACCCCCGGCAATCATGGCTTCCGCATCGCCGTATGCTATGGTTTTATAAGCATCACCAATGGCTGTTGTACCTGAAGCACAGGCTGTCACGGAACAATTGATGGGTCCTTTGGCGCCGAAGCGCATGGAGACATGACCGGCGCCAAGATTCGCTATTATGGCAGGAATGGCAAACGGTGATATCTTGCGCGGGCCGGACTTAATAAGCACCTCGACTTCCTTTTCAATCGTCAATGCGCCGCCCATACCGGAACCGATCATGACGCCTACCCGCTCGGCAATGTCCGGGCCGATGGTCAGAGACGCGTCTTCCAGAGCCATCTGAGATGCAGCCAAGGCATAAATGGCAAAAGGATCGTAGCGGCGGACTTCTTTTTTATCGACATATTGAAGAGGATCGAAGTTCTTGATTTCCCCGGCGATCCGGGACGCAAAGGGAGTAGCGTCAAACCGGGTGATAGGACCGATGCCTGATTTTCCAGCAATGGCGTTTCCCCATGTTTCCGAAACGGATGTTCCGAGGGGAGACACGGCACCGAGGCCTGTTACGACGACACGCCTTTTCATGAGCAATGATCCTGATCTGAGTAATTAATCAATTTGAATGTTTTTTGCCCGGATAAAATCGACAACGTCCTGAATTGTCCTGATTTTTTCCAGCTCTTCATCGGCAATTTCCACACCGAACTTTTCTTCCATTTCCATAATCAGCTCAACAAGATCCAGAGAATCAGCGCCAAGATCATCAATAAAAGATGCCTCCAGTTTGCACTGCTCCCGGGTAACATCCAGCTGTTCCATAACGAGTTGAATGACTTTTTCTTCTAATGTCATGAATTCCCTCCCTCAGTCAATGATTGGACTAAAATATACCAAGTGGTGACCTTATTACCTGTTTTTCAAAAAAAATTCCTTATTTTTTTCAACGGAAACGACATCTGCCTTTTCAGTCCCTCCGAGACTTCGAAGGCCCGGTATTTACAGGTTTAAAATTCCCTGTTTTTATCAGTAGATACAGCATCTTACATTAACAGGACAATTTTATGATTACCCCGTCCGGTTTATCCTGAACCGCCCGTCGCAAAAAAACCGGCGGTTAAAAGAATCCAGCACTTTCCTTTACCGGGTTTGCTGATTTAGGAAATTTTTTCAGCCGGAATGACTTCTTTACCTTTGTATGTGCCACAATTCGGGCAGACACGGTGCGGCATTTTCGGTTCGTTGCACTGTGGACAGACCGACAATGCCGGCTGTTTTAAGAAGTCGTGTGATCTTCTTTTATTGCGCCTCGTTTTGGAATGTCTTTTTACTGGATTTGGCATGGTAAATTATCCTCTTTTATCATTAATTTTTTACTTTAAAATTTTTCAGCACGGCCAGACGGTCATCAACGACATCCGAATGGCAATAGCATGAATCTGTGTTCAAATTGATACCGCAACGCGGGCACAATCCTTTACAATCTTCGGTGCAAAGAATCTTCATCGGCACCCGCAACACGATCTGTTCGCAGATAATGGGCGCCAGATCAATAAAATCACCGCGATAGCAGCTTGTCTCAAGTTCCTGAGCAGTGAGTTCCATGTTTTCCGCAGTTTCCTCTTTTACCGGAACCAGCGTGTAGGTAAAATCCCCGCCTATCGGAATCGTTGCCAATTCAAGGCAACGGCTGCACTCCTGACTGATCTGTGCGGCCAGTTCCCCCCGGATGAAAATGGTATCGCCTGCACGGGTAATGAAACAGTTAACATCCGCCCTGACAAGTGAAAACTCGGGCAGTTCATCGGCAGAAAAGCATTCTTTGAACCACTCGGCATCTTCTGAAAAAGCCAATCGCAACCTTTCTTCGGGAAGAATCGTCAGATTAATTTTCAAAGAATCAGACATGGAACCTTAACTGCCTT